>JBGTIK010000336.1:0-2732 GCA_041745715.1 Phormidesmis sp. | reverse complement strand
TGGTTGCGCCAAAGTAGACAATCGCAGTCCGGTTTTGATTATGACGCTTTGGGGGCATAGCTTTTACTTCGAGGGGGGATGCCTGAAGTCTATGGCCTGACCACGCTTTTGTCACTAGGCACCAATTTTAGATCTATCTGCGTCAGCTAGCTTATAGATGGAACGCATCCAGTTTACTGATCAGGGTTTGTAGCCTGTTTTGTCCGGCTCTGATGGGATCATCTCGCGGACGAAGTTCTTCCAGAGTTCGTTTTCTTCAACGGTGCGCTGCTGCGCTGAATCGATATCGTTCGGCTGGTTGCCACAGGTGTAGATTTCTCTAGGTAGCTTGTCTGTAGCCATCAGATACAGCCGCCCACCTGAGCCGTTAAGGGTTTCGATGACTTTTTCTAAAGCTTCTTGTAGCCTGATTACCGGGCTGATATGAAGGAGCCTGGTGACTTGGTTGATGTTGGCTTCTTGCTGCGCCTGTGCCCGTACCTGATGCAGTAAAACTGACTGCGCGATCGCGACGCCTACCTGGTCAACAACAGCTTGAATAAACTGCAAGTCAGCTTCACTAACGTGGCGAGGCTCACTGTGATGACAAGCTAGCAGCCCCCAAAGCTGAGCAACTGGCTGAGAAGATCCTGACAAGCTTTTTCCCGTAGATAGCTCTGCTGGCACAATCGGAACGACAACAGAAGCCTGTACGCCCATCGCCGTTAAATACTCTTTATGGCAAGGATCTAACGGACGATAGCGAACATCGCTGTTCTCGTTAGGTTCGCCTGTTTCTGGGTCGTCTAGCAGGCTGAGTCCAATTTGGGTGGTGCTGATATCGACGATTGATCGCTGCCTTGCCCGCAAAAAAAGCTCACGGGCATAGGGCGGAATATCGTCTGCCGGAAAATTCAGCCCTAGCAGCGAAGGGAGGCGATCGCCATTAATCGATTCGGCAATCACCAATCCACTGCTATCAGGATGAAACTGATACACCTTCACTCGGTCAATCCCTAAGTACCGCTGAATCTCTATAACCGTCGCATCCAAAATTTCTTGCAGCTCTAAAGACTGACGGATACGATTAGCGATGCGGTGTAGAAGGCTTTCCTGATTAGTTGCCATAGTTTAGGAAGTGAAGTTTGTCCGTGACTTTATTATTTGTAGGGGAATCTATAGTACGGGAATTTATAGACATGCAATACTTTTATCTAAGGTTTCCCTCTTTTCTTCAATAGCTCAGCTATAGTCCAAGTTTATAGGCCAAATTTATGAGCCAAGTTTATGGGCCAAATGTATGGGCCATGTGCGGGTATGCAAGCTGAGAAAACTACGATCATCACAGTGTAAAAGGGGCGTTGTTCTTTTGAAGGTAACCTGGACTTGGAGAGAATTTAGCAAGATCTCAGCTAGCGAGGTATACGCTATGCTAGCCGCACGTCAGCAGGTGTTTATGGTCGAGCAAGCCTGCCTTTATTTAGACGCTGATGGACTTGATACTCAAGCTTGGCATCTATTTGGCACTGATCCTGATGCGGCGCTCATGGCCTATGCTCGGCTGCTGCCGCCCCATACGAGATACCCTGAACCTTCTATCGGTCGGGTGTTAGTCGCCAAAGCAGCTAGAGGAATTGGCTTGGGCCGAACGCTGCTTACACGTTGTCTAGAGAAATGTGAGGCCGAATATGGCGATCAAACCGTCCGCATTTCCGCGCAGGTATATCTGAGTGCGTTCTATGAAAGCTTTGGATTTGAAGTAGTCGGACAGCCCTACGACGATGGTGGGATTGCACATGTGAAGATGGTGCTTAATCGCCGGTAGTGTCAGTAATCCTGAAACAGATTTACAGTCCGATTTAATTCGTCCGGTTTGATTCGTCCGATTTGATCTACAGATGCTTTATAACGGCTAAAGTCCGAGCTTTTGGCGAATGCGCGCCGCTAGCATTCCGGCTTCTGGAATGCCTAACACCACTGTCAGCAGGGCAAATGTCACTAAGCCAATCGCACCCGATACCGTCATTAAAACTAAATTAGCCAAAAAGCCCTCAGCTCCGATCAGGCTCGTGAGCCCGCCCAAAGTCAGCCAGCAAGAAACGCCGCTGACCGCTGACGCCGCCGTCAACGTCACGATTGTTCGTGTCCAATCGGCAATCGGCAGACCGCCAATTTTGCGATCTAGCAGCACCGTCATTGCCACCAGTGAGACAATGTTCACCCCAACCGTCGCGACCACTAGGCCCGCAGGCCCCATTAGATTGAACAATACAAAGTCTAAAACGGCGTTGACAGCAATATTGATCAAGCTGATTCTAAAAGGCGTTTGGCCATCGCCCAGCGCATAGAACATTCTTACCATCACATCGCGCGCTAGATACACAAACATCCCGGCTGCGTAAGCAATCAAAATCAGCGTAACTAGCCGCACGGCCTCTTCATCAAAGTTGCCGCGCTTGTAGACGACGGTGACAATCGGCTCCGCCAGAGTGATGATTAAAGCGCTCATTGGCAGCATCGTCAGCGCTACGAGTATCAAAGACTGACGAATGCGCTGCTTGAGTTCGGGCCACTGGGCAGGATCGGTGAGCCGAGAGAAAATGGGAAAAAACGGCACCAAAATAATGTTCGAGACAATGCCTAAAGGCGTCTGTACGAGCAAATTGGCAAAGCCCAAAGCCGCTAAGGTGCCGGGGACAAAGGCCGCAAAAAATAAGTCAGTGTAGACATTAATCTGCAAGGTGCCAGAGGAA
>JBGTIK010000335.1:0-9584 GCA_041745715.1 Phormidesmis sp. | reverse complement strand
GTTCCTGGGCAGATGTATTGAACCGGGCGAACTTGGGCATGGAAGTGATGCACGAGCGCAATGCTCACAACTTCCCGCTTGATTTGGCTGCTGGCGAAGCTGCTCCCGTAGCTTTGACTGCTCCTTCTATCAACGCATAGTCATTTGATTGTTCCTTGATGGTCTAGCTATTGCGCTCTTCGGAGTAGCAGTAGTTAGCTAAGAGCCCTCCGCACATTGCCTCTCAGTAGGCTGTACGGAGGGCTTTTTAGTTGTTAGCCAAAAAAATTAAATTACGGTTCCACTAAAACTGACGTACCTACCGCTACTCGTGAAAATAGTGCGACTATATTCTGGGCGTACATCCGCACGCAGTCATTCGATGCGGCCTTACCTATAGAATTTGACCTGGAGAGGGCGCGGGCTGTAGGCGTTAAGCTTAGCTGCTATAGGCCGCTTACAGTAGGTGCTGAAACTTGTCTTGCTGGCCGAGAGACTTCACCGCTTGCTTGATATCTTGAGTGCGATCTTTTTTGACAATTAGAGTAGCGTTGCCATCTCGAACAATCACGACATCCTCTAATCCAATGGTGACAATCACTTCATCCGGATCGGCGCTGTACAGAATGCTACCGCTGGTATCTAACCCAATGTGCTGACACAGCTCTATATTCTCTGATGGGTTGTCTGAGGCGTTGTCTGCCGAATTGCTGCCCTTTTGCTTCAGTAATAATCTTTCGATGGCGTTCCAATCACCTAGATCGTCCCAGCCAAAATCAGCCGGAACGACATAAGCACGCGTAGTTTTTTCCATCACAGCGTAGTCAATGCTGAGCTTTTCTAGATCAGCATAGGCATTGACGCCTTTTTCTATCAGGGCGTTGGTCATGATAGGGGCATGAGCTTTAAGCTCAGCGATCATCACGGCAGCCGGGAAAATAAACATGCCGCTATTCCAGCTGTACTGACCGCTATCTAGAAAAGCTTCGGCAGTGGCTTTGTCGGGTTTTTCGGCAAAGCGGCTGACTTTGTAGGCCGGTAAGTCGGTGACAGTGCCCGCACTAAAGTGACCTATAGCACGACTGCCTTGCTCAATGTAGCCATAGCCGGTAGAGGGGAAAGTGGGGGTAATGCCTAAAGTCGCGATCGCCGCTTCACTGACAGCCAATTCTGCCGCTGCTCTGATCGTATCGCAGTAGCGCACCTCATCAGTAATATGGTGATCAGCTGGAAAGAAGCCACAGACCGCATCGTCGCCATAGCGCTGGGCAATCTCTAACGTCGCCCAGGCCACTGCCGGAGCCGTATCGCGGCCCTGGGGCTCGACTAAAATATTGGCTTCAGGAATGTCTGGAAGCTGCGCCTTGACACCTTCCGCTAGGTGACTAGCAGTAATAACAAACAGCGAGTCCCAATCGGCTAATGGCAGCAGCCGAGCAGCCGTGGACTGAAGCAGCGATTTCTCGCCGCCATCCAAACAGAGAAACTGCTTAGGGCGCTTTAACCGACTCACTGGCCAAAAGCGTTCGCCTTTGCCACCAGCCAAAATAACAGGGATAAAACGCAGCATAAGAATCACGGTGACATCAAAGATTTCGGTCTATCGTAACGTTTGGGGAAAGCCCGCAAGCTATAATCACCCTAACAATTGACTAACAAAACATAATATTTGTGAGATTTTTTACAAATCTTTGGGTAAACCTCACAGCACAATGGATAAAGATCGGCATCAGCCATTATTTTTGATTTAGATTTTTTCCACCAGCTTTTTTCCGCCAACTTTCTTCTGCCAACTTCCTACGAATGTATAGTCCTCAAATAATTCTGCCAAGCCATCCTATCGGTATACTCACATCAGCGGATATCTCTTTAGAAATGTGCCTTTCGCTAAATGATCTTAAAAAGTCTTGGGGCTGATAATTTCTGCTAGGTATTTGAAGCTGAAATTCATTACGTCAAAACTCTGAAAGCTTGAGCATAAAGTAAACCAAAGTTGCTGATCGTTTTTTGCAAACTCCTATCCTGCGCGTGGCTCATTAATGACTACTCAGCCCAATGATCGAGAGCCCGCTGCTAGCCATGCTGCTGACGCTGTAACGACACCCAACCAAAAAGTACAGACCCCAAAAACACCGGCTAAACCCTCGGTTAAAACCACAGCGATTGTGCTGTCTCCTCATTCGCCGCAGCAGTTAAAGCGATCGCCGCTGCTGATTGCCAAAGTGCTGCGGGGCGTGGTTCGATCTGTACTCTTTGGCGCGACCGCTTTTACGACGGCTGGATTAGGGGCGATCGCTGTCCTCACCTTTCCCTTTCCTCGGCATGTCAGCGACAAAGCGGCAGTGCCACCTTTAGCTGAGCTTTGGCAGTCCGGCTTTCGTTACCAGGTTTCGCACCCAGTTAATATCTTAATCATGGGGTTAGATGAAGCGCGCGATGTAGAAGGTGAACAGTCCGGCAGCCTCGTAGGCCGCACCGACACTATGCTGCTCGTTAGAGTGGATCCCGAACAGCAAGTTGTTAACGTGATGTCAATTCCGCGCGATACCCGTGTAGAGATTCCAGGCTATGGTATCGACAAAATCAACCAAGCCAACTTTGAAGGTGGAGCCGAGCTAGCGGCGCAGACCGTCATGTACAACTTCGACAACGTAAAAATTGACCGCTATGTGCGAGTTAGCACAGCTGCGTTTAAAGAAATTGTGGATTTGGTAGGAGGCGTGGAGGTGCTAGTGCCTAGTGAAATGAAGTACGAAGATAAAACTCAAGGTCTATTTATTGACTTAGAGCCGGGACTGCAAACGCTTGATGGTGACCAAGCGGAGCAGTTTGCGCGCTTTCGTAACGATTCCTACGGAGATATTGGCAGGGTACAGCGGCAGCAGGTTTTGCTCAAGGCGCTGCGCCAGCGACTGATGAATCCAGCCGTTTTACCCCAGCTACCTCAGATTATTCGAGTGTTGCAAGCTAACATTGACACCAATTTGAGCACCGAAGAAATGCTGGCGCTCGCTGGATTTGGCCTGAACTTAGAAGACAAAGACGATCTGCAAATGGTGATGCTGCCGGGGCGATTCAGTAGCCCTGAAGAATATCAAGCCAGCTACTGGATTGCCGATACTGCTGCTAGCGGCGATCTGATGCGCACTTACTTCGATACGCAGCCCGGTGAGCTAGTTGCCGATGCCAATGACCCGGCAGTGACCGTAAATGGGGTGAATTACTACGAGCCGCCTTCTGAGCGCACCTTAAACAGACTGCGGATTGCCGTTCAAAATGCGACTGATGACCAGTATGCTAGCTACTCTATGGCTGAATGTTTGCGATCGCAAGGCTTTGAAAACGTCTACATTGCCCCCGACTGGTCGAATAATAATCGTCAAACTTCGGTCATTGCTCAGCGTGGCGATCTGGGCAGTGCGCGGTCTGTGCAAAGTACTCTCAACCTGGGGCAAGTCGTCTCTGATTCTACTGGCGATATTGAATCTGACCTGACTATTCGAGTCGGTGAAGATTGGCTGATAAAAGAAGCAGCGCCGACTCAGCAATCAGTCATTAATACTGTGCCTCGCTAGCGACTTCCTTTGGCTTTATCCTTTAAATCTTGCTGCTTCTAAACTGCTCCTAAATCAATGTATTGAGGTCACGATGAGTTTGGTATCAATTGCGATCGCTCTATGCTTAGCTTGCGGCTGGGTACTGCTATTTGCATCGCCAGTGAGCCTGCACTGACTAGATATTCCTTTAGCTCAGTGGGCCAACTGGCCAATTTCGCTGGCCGATTCAGCTAGGCAATTTTTGCAGGAACTCTGGACTTAATCGCAAAAATTTTCTCGATGACTTCTTCCACTGCTTTATCCGGTGTAGAAGCGCCTGAGGTCACCCCAACTGAAATTTTGCCAGCCGGTAGCCAGTTTGCCGTCGTGACCAGCTCTTTGCTATGCAGAGGCATGTGCTCAATGCGGTTACCTGGGCCAACGCGAGCGGCACTATCGATATGGAAAGACGGTAGGCTGCGCTCTACAGCGATTTCTTGGAGATGAGTAGTGTTAGAAGAGTTGAAGCCGCCGATCACAACCATGAGATCAATGTCGTCGGTTGCTACGAGGCCATACATTGCGTCTTGGCGTTCTTGAGTGGCATCGCAGATGGTATTAAAGCTATGAAAGTGCCCGTTGAGTTCTAAAGGGCCGTACTTTTTTAGCAGAGTGCGCTCAAATAGCTTGCCGATTTGCTCGGTTTCGCCCTTGAGCATGGTGGTTTGGTTGGCGACCCCAACGGCAGCAAGGTCTTTATCGGGATCAAATCCTACGGAGTGAGCGTTGGCAAACTTAGCCAGGAAAGCGTGTCGGTCGCCGCCGTGCAAAATGTAGTGAGCGACGTACTCTGCTTCCGCTAAGTTTAGAACGACTAAATAAGTGCCTGCAAAAGAGCTAGTAGCTACGGTTTCTTCATGCTGATATTTGCCGTGGATGATGGAGGTAAATTCTTTTTTCTTATGTTTTTCGACGGTGTTCCAAACTTTAGAAACCCAGGGGCAGGTGGTGTCTACAATGGCGGTGCCTTTGTCGTGCAGCAGTTTCATTTCTTCCACGCTAGCGCCAAAAGCAGGCAAAATAACGACATCGCCTGAGCCAATGCCGCTGAAGTCTTTGTGGCCATCAACTAGCTCAATGAACTGCACATCCATTGCTTTGAGCTGCTGATTGACTTCGGGGTTATGAATGATTTCGTTAGTAATCCAGATCTGCTGGTTGGGGAAGTGCTGCCTTGCTTCGTAGGCCATTGCCACCGCCCGCTCTACGCCCCAGCAAAAGCCAAATGACTCAGCCAGGTGAATGGTTACATCATTCTGAACGAGGCGGTTTTGACTGGCTCTTATTGTTTGAATGAGGCCACTTTCGTATTGCGATCGCATTTGTCCGGCGATCGCCTCCTTTTGGCCAAAGCCCCGATTGCGGTAGTAGTTTTCAGAGTGGTTGAGCTGACGCTTAAAGGCTTTGGTATCCATGTAGATGACGGGCGTATTCAGGACTTTGGCTGGGTTGAGTTGAATTTTGCTTAGCTCAACCCAACCTATCCGATTTTTAGGCCCAATTTCTAGGCAGCGTTATTTTTATTGAGTAAGTCTTGTACTTGACCTAAAGCGGCTCTGAAAATGTTAAAACCAGCCCAGCCAGCTGCAATCAGCAAAGGTGACAGAACAAGCACAACGCGAATATCCATTTTGAGCTTTCTCCAAAAAAAGTATTAATGCTTAAAAGGCTGTAACAATCCTCTCATACTAATTTAGCACCCACTCGCCGCTAACTGGCTTCCAAAATGACAAATATTACAATCAGTCAATCTTCCTTCAATCCTGAGCCGCAAGCAGATTCAGGGCCAACTTTTGAGGTAACTCAAAGACCTGTAGCCATCGTCACCGGAGCCTCTAGTGGAATTGGCCGAGCGATCGCTCAGCGTCTAGCCGCCGAAGGCTACGACTTAGCGATCTGCGCGCGCCGTGCGGATCGGCTGCAAGCGGTCGCTGATAGTTTGAGCGGTCACCCGGTTGAGGTGCTAGCCCAAATTGTAGATCTGCGGGACGAGGCTCAGATTTTAAGTTTCTTTGCGGCAGTCAAAAATCGCTGGAATCGGTTGGATGTGTTGATAAATAACGCAGGGTTAGGTCATAAGGAGCCGATGATGACCGGCTGCACCGAGGCTTGGCGCGAAATGCTAGATGTAAATGTATTGGCGCTGTGCATTTGCACCCGCGAGGCGATCCGGCTGATGGAGTTAGGGGGGCGGGGGCATATTGTGCACATTAGCTCTTTGTCAGGGCACCGAGTACCGGCGATCGCAGGAATTTACTCAGCCACTAAGTTTGCGGTGCGATCGCTCACCGAGACTCTCCGGCGAGAACTCCGCGCTGCCGGTAGCCCCATCCGCATTACCGCCATCAGTCCCGGCATTGTCGAAACCGAGTTTGCTGAGAAATATCATCAAAGCACTGAAAAAGCCAAAAAAACCTACGCTCAGTTTCCCGTACTCCAAGCTGAAGATATTGCCAGTGCAGTCGCTTACGCGCTAGCTCAGCCGCCTCATGTCGAAATCAACGATCTGCTGTTGCGACCGACTCAGCAAGAAAGTTAGCTCAGTCATAATCTAGCTCAGTGCAGCCGCTCTTTTTAGCTAGGCAATTACTTCCAGTTCATCTTCGTGTAAATGCGCTTTAAAGGGCCGTTTAGCCCCTTCTATTTCAAAGGCCGTCACAATTTGATAATTAGGACTAATAGGGCGGCCTTCCCAATCGGTGAGAATGGCAGCAATAGTGCCTTCCATGCCCTGCACGTTGTGGGGCTGGTTGCGGTGCTGAGGGTGATTAAAGAGTGTCAAAGGAGCTTTGATACGAACGCGATCGCCAACTTTCATAAGGGAGATTATTAACAGCAGTTACAAAATTTACGTTTGCCTATTCTCTCACAATCGCGGCTTTCACCTGCCAATTTCCGCCCTTTGCCTTCTCGCTTCTGCCTTCGGGAGTTAATTTTATCTTCTTAATTAGTGTCTAATTCCCTACCTCCGTCTGCGGCGGCGGTGCAGACGGCTCTGGCCGCGCCATCGTCCGCCAGAGAAGCCAGCCGACGACGCCCACCACGCTGAAGATAATCAGCGCGAGTAAAAGCGTGATCGCGGTTTGGCCCTTGCTCCGCGTATGCGTTGCAGTGGTTTCGACCTCGGCCATATCTTCGGCTGTCAGCGGTGTGTCGTCATCATCGTCTTCGCCGTAAAGCAGTGCTCTAGAGGCAGCGGTCATGGGGGTGGCTGGCGCTGGCTGACCCAGCCCAGTAGCCGTAGGGAAACCCGCAGTGAAACCCGCCGGACGACTAGATGCATGACTAGGTATCTTCCCATCGCTGAGCACTTCGCGATCCTGAGTGGATGGGCTGAGGGCAATGTCATCTAGCTGCTCGACGCTCATCAGCACAACGGCCACATTGTCATGAGCGTTTCTTTGATTGGCTAGCTCTATCCAAGTATCGACAGCGGTTTCTAGCGGCACGACCTTTTTAATGATGAGATCAATGTAGGTAGTCCACGAAGATTCCACCTGGTAGTTGTCGCTGAGGCCATCAGAGCACAGCAGCAGCACACCGGTAGAATCGAATAAAAAACGCTGGGTGTGAGGCTGCAAGTGATCGTATTCGCGAACGCCAACAGCTTGAGAGAGCGCCGTCGCATCGGGCCGCTGGAGCGCCGTGGCGTAAAAGCTTTTGCCCGCACTGACTTCTCTAGCAGCAATGTCGTCGTCTACAGTCAGCAGTTGGCAGTACTCTGAGCTGATCCAGTAAGCGCGACTGTCGCCAATGTGGGTGAGATAAAGTTCATTGACTTCAGCGGGGCCAGTGGGGGTATCGACTCTTTGGGGTAATATCAGGGCCATCACCAGGGTGGTGCCCATGCGCTGGCGATCAGCGCGGCCTTGCTGATCGTTTTGCTGAGCAATCAGGTTGTTGGCAACGCGAATGGCGGCTTCGATTTGCTCGATGACGACTTGGGGGGCAATCGCATTATCTTCTTCAATCGCCTGAGCAAGGAGCCCCCGCAGCTGTAGTTGGAGCGATCGCACGACCTTTTGACTGGCGATTTCGCCGCCTTCGTGTCCGCCCACCCCATCACAGACAATCGCTAGCCGGGGCAAGAGCGGTAGATCGGCGGTAGCTGTGCTTTTGAGATCAGCCTGGCTGGGGTAGCAGGCGTCTTCATTGCGTGACTTTTGAGGGCCGGAGCTGGTACCCCCAGCGACCTGAAGAGCCATTGGCTTACTAGCAGCGGTTGCTAGCAACTGAGCGTTAATCTGAGTTTTGAGCGCAGCTAGGTCGGGATTAGGCGATCGCATCGTCTGACATACCCCGCGCAAGAGCTGCGCAATGGCAGGCTGAGCTCCTGGTAAATAGGTACTCTCCCAAGCTGCTGCTAGCTGCACCAGATTCGGATCAGCCGGATTGGTCGATAGGCCAATCAAGCGCACCCGCCAAGCTTCGACGCGGATATTGCTTTTTTTCAGCAGACTCGCGGCTGCGCCAAATTCTTTTAAAGGCTCCCAGAGAGAAATCATCTGCCACAGCCAGTAAGCCTGACGAAAGGCGGATGCTTCTGGCCAAGCTTTAGCAATCGCGGGCATAAGCTGGCCCTGACGACCGACCGGCACATTGCTTAGCAGCAGCACGGCCTCCCCTGAAGCCTGATGACAAATGCCATATATTCCCGGCAAATTCAGCTGATAGGGATAGGCTTTAAGATAGGGAAACGCAAAGCTAGGAATCGGATCGGGGACTTTAGGCGTTTTTTCTGGCTGGGTATCGAGCCAAATCGATGGGGCAATCACCTGATAGCGATTGTCTACGCGATCGCCAATCGGGATTTTGTTCGTGCCCTGGCCCAATGCCCAGACATACTGCCTACAGGGATATTTACTCTCTTCACCGTTCATATAGATTGATCGCTGCGCAGGGATTGCCGTTAAGTTAGGTCAATGGTAAGGGAAAAGGGATTTAGTGCAAATAAATTTGATCAGAATTAGGCGGATTTAGACCAAAGTTAAAAGGCTACATCAGACGCTAAAGACGATCTAAAAACTGCCTAACTAGAGTACACTTGGCGATCGCTGAATTAGGCTAGTAACGGAAGTCACTGACACGGGTCAGATGGCTTTGCTAACGACTAGATCAGCTGATTTAGTCCCCATAATCGTGCTTGCCCCGGCATTAAATCCGGTGATTTGAGTTATGAATGCTGCTTTGATATGGGTGATTATTGGCTCAGTGCTTTGCCTGATGGAGCTCCTGCTACCCACCGCTTTCATTGAGTCCGCTCTGGGCGTAAGTGCACTTGCAGTAGGGCTGCTCAGCCTGATTATTCCTAATCCAAACGTACAGATTGTGCTGTGGATGATCTTATCAGGGCTGGCTTTTTGGGCGCTAAAGCGATTTATTCCCAACCGCACCGCTCCTAGCTTAAGAGAAGCCACCGAAGCTCGAACCACTACCCTGATTGCCCCCGGACAGATAGGCCGGGTGATCTATGAAGGTAACTCTTGGCAGGCCCGCTGTGAAGACGGCAGCGTTGCTATTGGCCCCGACGAAGAAGTCTTTGTAGTCTCGCGTAAAGGCAATACCCTGATTGTGGTTCCGCTCAGCACGTTTCAATAACCCAGGCAAAATTAAACGCCCAAAAAAACTATTGTCCCTATCAGCTTCGCTGGAGTTTTGACTAAACCTATGAATCCTTTTGCACTACTGATTTTTTTAGCGTTGGGCGGCGGTTTTGTCGCTTCTAAATCCATTCGCATCGTCAATCAGGGCGATGAATCTTTGGTAGAAACGCTAGGCCGGTACAATGGCAAAAAGCTCACTCCCGGCCTCAACTTTACCGTTCCTTTTGTCGAGCAGGTGGTGTACAAGCAAACGGTGCGTGAGCGCGTGCTAGATGTGCCGCCTCAGCAATGCATCACCCGCGACAATGTATCTATCAGCGTTGATGCGGTCGTGTATTGGCGGATTGTCGATTTGGAAAAAGCCTATTATAAGGTTGAAAATTTGCAGGCGGCGATGGTCAACCTG
>JBGTIK010000334.1:0-10169 GCA_041745715.1 Phormidesmis sp. | reverse complement strand
GCCGCAAACTCAATCTGCACCTACTTGAGCGCTTTATTCACAACTTAGGTTTAGACGAGACTTTGATTAAAAGCCATTCCAACTATCAAAGCCTCTGTGACTATGGGCTTATAGACTCCTAATTTTGTCCGGAGTATTGTTCTAAGTACTCAACTATGTATTGCTTGTAGTTAGTTGAAAGATCGGATGGCCCGTCTTTGATGCAGCCAATTAGTCCGGATTCCTTAAGGACTTCGTAAGGTGATTGAGTAGCCTGCTCGGCGGGCTGCTCTGATGAGACAACAGAAATTCCTTCTTTCTCTGCTCTATGCCGTAAACGATTAGTGACTTCAAGCACTTCCTGAAAAAACTCATCAGGCAGCACTCGAATGTTATCCAAGAGCTGCTGGCGCTGTGCTTCTGCCGTATTCATATCGATTAGCTCCATTGCGGCTGCTTTCTTACTCTATCTTACGTTCTGTGCCTTGCGGTTCCACAGGTCGCTACTATTAAAGGCAGTTGATAAAACAGGACTATAGCTCAGCTATGAAAATTGCCGTTACGGGTGCAACCGGGTTTGTAGGGTCTCGCTTGGTGGCCCGACTGGTGGAAGAAAGCCACGATGTAAAAGTGCTGACGCGCAGTGTAGAGAAGGCGCGAAAGGTGTTTGCGGCTCCTAAGTTTAAGGCGCTGGAATATGTGGCATATAAGCCAATGGAATCAGGTGACTGGCAGAGTGAAATTTCCGGCTGTGATGGGGTGATGAATTTGGCGGGTGAGCCAATTTCGGAGCGGTGGTCAGCGGAGCGCAAAAAGCGGATTATGGATAGCCGTAAGGTAGGGACTGAAAAGCTGGTAGAAGCCATTGCCACAGCCGAACCAAAGCCTGCTGTGTTGGTTAGCAGCTCGGCGATTGGCTACTACGGCACGAGCGAAACCGCAGAATTTTTTGAAACCAGTGAACCGGCTGAGCATGACTTTCTCTCGCAGGTGTGTCAGGCGTGGGAGGCTGAGGCGAATAAGGCTAAGACCTTGGGCGTGAGGGTGGCGATTATTCGCACGGGGATTGTGCTGGGTGAGGGGGGCGCGATCGCTAAAATGATCATGCCCTTTAAGCTCTATGCCGGTGGCCCCATAGGCAGCGGTCAGCAGTGGTTTTCCTGGATTCATATTGATGATTTAGTCAGTCTGATGCTGAAAGCGCTGCTAGATTCTTCGATGCACGGGGCGTATAACGGCACCGCGCCCGAGCCGCTGCGAATGAACGATCTGTGCAAGACTCTGGGCGAAGTGATGGATCGGCCTTCCTGGTTGCCGGTGCCGGATTTTGCCATTGAGGCTTTGCTAGGCGATGGTGCAGTGGTGGTGCTTAAGGGGCAAAAGGTATTGCCCGAACGGACGCAGGCGGCGGGCTTTGAGTACGACTACGCTGAGCCGAAAGCGGCGCTCAAAGATGTGGTGAAAAAAATTGGCTAGCGTAGCGTCAGCGCTTAGATTTAAGTTGGACGCTGCGATAAGGTGAAATCGCTTTCTGGAAAGGAGCGGAAAGCGGTGTTGATAGCTTATGTACATCGTTTCAAGGCGGTGGCTTGCAGCTCGTTTTTCGAGCTAAATTGATGTAGTGCGGTGTGTAGTCCAGATAGTTTGCTGGTGAGCGCTTTCCTGATTTCCTCTTTCTCCTCCTATGAAAATCCACACTTCTTCCGCTTTGATCTCGGCTAGATTGATTGTGCTGGGCGGCTTGAGTCTGACTTTATTCAATGCTGTGAGTCCGGTTGAGCTGCTGAGATTGCAGTCGTTTGGGCAGCCGTCTGGGCAGGTTCAGAAGGCAATAGCTCAATCTGAAGACGACATAAATGTCCGGGTCTACCAAGCTGCAAGTCCGGCGGTGGTGACCATCGATACGGACTCTGGCACGGGCAGCGGCGTGATTGTGAGTGCCGATGGTTTGATTTTGACGAATGCGCATGTGGTGGATGGGGCAGATACCGTGAAGGTATTTTTGCCGGATCGCCAAGAGTATGAAGGGCGCGTGGTGGGCTATGGCGCAAATGGGGTAGATCTAGCGGCGGTGAGAATTCAAGCCCGGAATTTGCCGACAGTGACCCTTGCTAGTGTGCCAGTGCAGGTAGGACAGCGGGCCTTTGCGATTGGGAATCCGTTTGGGCGTTTTGACGGCACCTTTACCACGGGCATTGTCAGTCGGCTAGATACTAATCGGGGCTTGATTCAAACGGATGCGGCGATTAATCCCGGTAATTCTGGCGGGGCTTTGCTCAATAGTCGAGGTGAGCTAATTGGTATCAATACGTCGATTTTTACGCCGCAGCGGTCAGCTCCGGGTACCGGCGATCAGTCCGGTAATATTGGGATTGGGTTTGCAATAGCTATTAATCCAATCAATGACTTTTTAACCGCTGTTCGCGCTGGCACAGCCTCGCCGGTGGCGCTGCAATCTTCCTTTTTGGCCGGTTCCAATCGCCCGACTCAGCAGATCACGCTGAACGGCGCACCCATTCAGGGGCAGCTCACCCGCGATAGCGCGACTTTGCCAGCAGATGACAGCTATTACGATGCGTATTCCTTCGAGGGCCGCAGCGGGCAGCAGGTAGTGGTGGAGATGAACAGCGCCAATCTAGACGCTTATCTCATTTTGCTGTCGCCTCAAGGCCGCGATCTGGCTCAAGATGACGACGGCGGCGGGGCGACGAATGCCCGGTTGGTTTTTACGCTGCCGGAAGATGGCTCTTACACGGTGCTAGCAAATTCCTATGCCTCTCGGCAAACGGGCAGCTACGATTTGCGCATCGCTGAAGATCGCGGCTCCAATTTTAGTGCGAATGGGCGAACGGCTGTACCCGTCTCTGAACAATCGGCTTCTGAGCAATCGGCATCGGTGAGCAGTTTGCCGATTCGGGCTGAAGGTGTTTTGGGCCCAAACTCGAAGACGCTGGAAGTGGATGGCAGTCGCTATGAAGAATTTTTGTTTGAAGGGAGTCGGGGGCAGCAGCTGACGATTTTGCTCGATAGCCGAGATTTTGATCCTTACGTGCTGCTAGTGGGGCCGGATAATGCGGTAGTTGCCTACAACGATGATATGGCTACTGATGATCTCAATGCCGGTCTGACGGTGACGCTGCCGTCAAATGGCGTCTATCGAGTACTAGCGAATGCGTTGGATGCGACGGGGGCAGGTCGATTTAGTCTGACGGTTAACGCTCTTTAGGCGCGTCACAGATTGCTGATAGGTTTCTGCGTTGCGTAAGTTGCACATTGCTGTACAAATCGCTGTGCAATGTCCGGTCGATGGCCCCAATGCAGATGCGTGTAGGAGGCGTGAAGGTGCGGCAGATAATAGCCTTCTAATTGAGAATTACCGGCTTCGCCCCAGTATCGGCGCGTTTTGTATACTGGCTGCGTTAAGGGTTCAACAATGCTGGACCGGTGAAATTCGTGGCCGATGACGGTTTGGCTTTGGGTTAATAGGGGGCTATCGGCGATCGCTATTGCCTCTCGATACCCTAATACCAACTGTCCGCCCATTTTCACTGTCTGCGGAATCACGCCTACCATCGGCCAAGTGTAACCGTCAAAATCGATGATCGAATTACTCAAATACATCAGTCCACCGCATTCTGCATAGGTTGGCATCCCTTGCTGAACGGCTTGGCGAATCGCGGCCATCATCCGCTCATTAGCGCTCAGATCAGCGGCAAACACTTCTGGAAAGCCGCCCCCAAAATAAAGCCCGCTAACATCTGGCAAGCTTGAACCTTTGAGCGGACTCCAGTAAACCAGCTCTGCGCCTTGTGCTTCCAAAGTTTCAAAATTGTCGGGGTAGTAGAAGTTGAAGGCTTTGTCATGAGCGATCGCAATCCTTACCTTGTCTCCTTTTCTCCCTTTCTCCCCATCTTCCTCTTTTCTGTTCGCTATTTTGCCATCAGCCAACAACAGCCTCTCCAGCTTTTCCCAATCAAAACACCGCTCTCCCAGCACCGCTAGCCGATCTGCAATTTTCTCAAATCCCTCAATTTCTCCAGTTGGCACTAGCCCCAAATGACGATCTGGCAATTGAATAGCTTTCTCTCGTCGAAAAACGCCGAAAATTGGCATATTAATTGCCGCTAAGGCATCGCGTAATAATTGAAGGTGGCGATCGCTCCCCACCCGGTTCAAAACCACGCCCACCACATTCACCCTGGCATCAAAATCTCGGTAGCCCTGAACTAGCGCCGCTAGTGACCTCGACATGCGCCCACAGTCCACCACTAGCAATACTGGCAAATTGAGCAATCGAGCAATATGAGCGGTACTCGCTGTATCATCTACGCCCGTTGCGCCATCGAATAGACCCATGACACCTTCAATTACAACATCATCAACAGCCGTGCAGTGTGTGTGAAAGCTCTGCTGCACGTAGCTTTCGCTGGTGAGCACCGGATCGAGGCTGTAACAAGGACGACCGGTGATGGTGGCATGAAACATCGGATCGATGTAGTCTGGCCCAACTTTGAATGATTGAACGGTGCGATGGCGGAGCCTTCCTGGGGAATCGCGCTGTTTAAGGGCAGCTAGTAGCGCCAGGGTGAGGGTGGTTTTGCCGGTGCCGCTGCGATCGCCCGCGAGAATAATGCTCAAAATAAATCACTAAAAATGACTGGAAAACGGCTGTAGAAGAAATAAGGCTGATTTCCGGAACAGTAACGGCAGCAAATGTATTTACTTATACTGCTTTTGAAGGGTAACCGTCATGGCTGTGGCTGGGATTTATGACAGATCTCAGAGCTTCACAGCTCCTCAGAATTTCTTAAATCGGTTAGATACGCTTTATATGGAGATCTTCTGCCCAGTCATTTTAAACCTGTGACATGCTTAGCTCGTGAATAGGGCATGATTCGGGGCATGATTCGTTTCAATACTTTCAATACTGTTTCACCACCCTAAAAATCGCGATGGCTTTTCACAATCCTCACATCACATCGTTATTCCATCGAGTTCGCTCTGTTTCTCAGCCTACAGTTCAGCGCCGATCACCTAGTAAGCTAGCTATCCGCTTAGGTAGCGGCCTAATGGCGCTTAGTTTAGGTATGGGCTTAAGTATTGGTACGGCGCTGCCGGTTTTTGCGGCTGATCCTTTTCGCGTGAACACCTCAACGCCTGCTCACGAGATTGGCGATCTGACGGAAGATGCCTTTGAAGCTATTTTCAGGCATGGCGACTACCAAGGCGCTCGTCAAATCTTGGCTGCGGCTGAAACCGCTGAATCGGGTGAGCCCCTCATTCATGCCATGCTCGCTTCAATGGCTTACTTAGACAATGACTTTACGCAGGTGTACGACCGGGCGGTTAAAACCCAAACGGCGGCAGCGGCGCTGAAAGCTTCCGACCCGCTGCGAGGCCATCTATACACTGCGGTCGGGTTGTTTTTGGAGGGGGCTTATGTGCTGAAAACGGAAGGCGTTGCCAAGGGTACGCCCAGAGCTTTGGGCATGTTGCAGCAGGTTTTTAGGGAGCTAGATGACGCCGAAGAAATCAATGCCGATGATCCAGAGCTGAATTTACTGAAGGGCTACATGGATTTGATGCTGGCGGTGAATTTGCCTTTTTCTAATCCCGATCAGGCGATCGCTCGGATGTCGAGCTACGGCAGCCCAACGTATTTGGCTCAGCGTGGCATCGCCATCGGCTATCGCGATTTGGATCAGCCCGATGCGGCGCTAGTGGCGGTTGATAAAGCGATCGCAGCAGCCCCTAACAACCCTGAATTGCTCTATCTCAAGGCCCAGATCTTGAACCGCCAGGGCAATCAGGCCAGCAGCATTGATTACTTTGATCAAGCGCTTACCTACCGGGATCAATTACCACCTGCTTTGGTCATTCGCATGACTTGGGAGCGCTGTGTGATTTTGCCATCAGCGGATACTGAGGCATGTTCTAGGCAAGCAGGCTATTAGCCGCTGACCAGTCGTCTCATAGATGGCTGAGGGTAGGCGATCACGCAACTTAAATCACTTATTTTAAGCCCCAGCTAAACCGTAGCTGGGGCTTTTGCCGTTTGCTTAACTACGCTGGCTCATTGCAAAAATAATGCGTGTAGTTAAAAGAGCCCTGGTTGCCGCTGGCTTTTTCAGCTAGCTCACAGCGCTCTGAAGCTAAATCCACCGCAAAGCTCAGCAGCCACAGATCAAACGGGCGAGGTAGGGTTGCCAAACTGTTAATCAGGCCAGCCGTGGCCTCTCTATCTTCATCCGCGTTATTTTCGGCAATGATGAAGCGAGGCGCACTGACCCAATTCTGATTCTGATTCGGATTAAAGTTGCGCTGAATCTCCCAAGCGGCAGAGATAATCTCAATGCCGACGACAGCGGGCTGTTTTGTAATCGTGGTGGCCGTGCCGATGATTACTGGAGCCTCTGACTCGGCTTGAATAAATTCAATCAACACTTTGGGATTGTAAAATTTCAGGCTCGTCAGGTCATTTACCATTACCTGAGTACCCATAAAGCCAACTGCAATCACCAGTGCAACTAACCGACGTCCGCTGATACGGCGTGACACAAACGGCAGCTTAACGGTTTCAAAATCTGTTGCCCTTAACCAATAAGGCGCGAGGCTAACTCCTACGATAATCAAAATACTTGGGAAAAATACAAAGCTGTAGCGATGGCCTCGCGTAATATCGGTTCCTAAGCCGTAGCAAATAACAAAGAACAGCGCATTGGCCAGAATAAAAAAGCCGCCAATCGCCTGAATGCCCCCTCGAAAATTAGGCTGTTGCCATTGAAATCTAAGGCTGCGCTGTAAAGTGGCAATCAGCCAAGGCGCATAGATCAAAAGCAAAGACGCACAGGTCATCACAATCGCGGTTACCGGTAGCCAGCCGATGCCTTTGGTCACAGGCGAGAGAATGGCGTACAGCCAACCGGCTAAAGACTGCACAATGGGATTTACCCAAAACTGCCAGTTTCTGACTTCAGATTGTAGAAAGCTAGTCTGTGGACTGCCATAAAAGTTGGCCAAAACGGGCAGCCATATGAGACCGCCTGCTATGGTGCCAGCGATCGCGCCATAAATTCTCAGCCAAGGCGCTGAGCGCCAGATCTTTCCCTTAGCTCGGCACTGCTGTACCCACATCACCCCCAGCACCATCCCTTCAGCTATCAGCGTCAGCCCAAAAAAGAAGTGAACGCTCAACCCCAGCGTATTAATCACGATCCAAGCAAACACAGTATTCCAGCTCATCGCCCTAAATTGATCGAGTGCCCTTGCCGCCATTACAAAGCAGCACAAAGAAGCAATCACCGCCAAAATTGCCAGCGTATAGTGCCGCGCCTCTTGCGACAAAAAAACGCTAAAAGGTGACACCGCCATTAGCGCCGCGCAAATTAATCCAATTCGTTGAGCCTGATAATCCGGCTGATCCTGCCGACTACGAAAGCTAAGCCAAGCCAGTAAATACGTCGCAGGCACTGCCAAGGCACCGAAAAAAGCCGATAGTGCTCTAGCCGCCCATAGCGAAGCGTAACCATCGTCAGCTCCTAATAGCTCAGAAATACTATGAAATAACAACATCCACCCGTGAGCCAAAACAAAATACGTCGGCGGATGATTGTCCTCTGTTAATAAATTCACAACCACATCGTGAATGCTAGCACCGGGTGTGAACTGCAAAGGGCGCAGAATTTGATCGAGGCTAATGATTTCGTTCAGCGGTATCAGCCGTGAATAGTTGCCTAAGCTAAACAGCGTGGTGGCTACCTCGTCCATCCAAGCGCCTTTGGCTGTGAGATGGGTGAAGCGAATCACCAGCGCTAAGACAGACCACCCCGCTAGCCACCGAACGATGTGCCCTGATGGTTGCGGTTGGTCGCTTTTGCGGCTGTTGTCTGGAGCTGAAGATTCTGGAGCTGAAGACATGAGTAAAGATATAGAGAAATGGCAGCGTCCCCTAGTATAAGAGAGTATAAGAGGCTGTTTCTCTAATCGCTGGCTGAGCGTTTTCTAAGTCTGTTTTTCTCTCCACACAAGAAAAGCTATCAAAGAAAAAGCTATACCCACTGCTAATTCTGTGAGAAATGAGCGGATATAGCTAAAGACGCAGTTAGGAGGTATCTTGCCTACACAATATCGACTCCGTTCGCAATTGGATCAGGGTTTTAAGAAGTTCCTAATATCAGCGTTTGATAGATGCGGCACGCTCAGTTAATCACCGCCGATAATCACCGCCGAAATATCCACATTGGCGACACTGCGACTATCTTCTGCTTTTAGCTTCACCGCATTCACATCCCGAGGCGGCGGCGGATCTGTCGAATATCTTTGCAGAGCAGTTCGGCAGCGGCATGGCCCGCAATTCGTCTGCCAAGGGCCGGTAGCCCAACCGTCAACCTCGCCTCTAAACCTTCGGGAGTGATCCAGGGCTGATCGGCGCAGAATGGCTTGCTAGGCGCTGATATGTGAATATGTCCGCTGTTTCCGGAGCCTCGTTTTTGTTGCAGAGACTGGGCCACTTGAACGACTTGTCTAGTCAGGTAATTGGCTAAAGCAACTAGCGACCCATAATAAGTTAACCAATTGGACGGGAACTTAGCTACGGCTTGGTTCAGCCGAATTCTAATTCGACTCGGCGCGGCAAATGGATCGCCCTGCACGTAGTCCACACTGAGCAAAAAAGCAGAAAATTCGTAATTCCCTTTTATCCCTCTGTATTCCCGACAGCTATAGCCTTCTAAATGCTTCAGAAGCTGTCGCAATGTTTGCTCAGTCGCCATGAATTCAGTTGCCTGCAAGGATTGTATTTTTCTGTTTGCTCTTTGAGCTTCTTTGAACTTCTTTAGGCTAATGAGGCGTTAATGAGATTATTCCTTGTAACAGATGTGTCATTAAGTTAAGGATCGTTATAGTTAGCGCACAGAGAGAGACATACGTACGTATGGAGCTGTAAATGTAGTTATATACACATTTTGACCGATATCTTTGTAAGTTCTGCCCTTTCCTGGGATTCTGATTTTTATTTTTAAAGCTATTCAAATTTATCTAGAGCTATCCATTAGTTTTAATCTCTACTCAACATTCAGCGAGATAACCCCTATGAAATCTTTAAATGCTATTTTTAATCCGGCTCACTTTGCAACAGCTGCTCTGTTAGCGATCGCGACTGTTGGTTTAGCACTGCCCAGTGCCAGCATTGCCCAAGAAAGCCAACCGACTCGCAGCGGTTTGGCGGATGGCGTCTATGTGTTTGGCGAAAGTCCTATACCTGATCAGGCGGGCGTTACCTACACGGTTTTATCTGTAGAAAATGGTCAAACAATTGGCGCGTTTTACCAGCCAAACTCTTCCTTTGACTGCTATTCGGGTCAAGTCACTGCCAATCAACTAGCGGTAAACATTGTCAATAGCTACGAGCAAACCGTTTATCCTTACGAAATCGCGCTTGCTTCAAGCGGCGCTTTAACGGCTGGGAAAGGGGCTCCTGCTAATACGCTAGAAGGCTTTCACCGAATTGATACCATCAGCGACATAGACCAGAACGTATTGGCAGTCTGTCAGGCCGATCTGGCGAAATAAGTGCTAGGTTTTAGGGTCTTAGAGTGGCTAAGTTTTCGAGATAGGGTGATCGCGTATTTTATTCGTGGTCGTCCTTCGCTCTTTAAAGCGATTGCTGAGTCTCCGAAAAAGCGCCTGCTTCGGTCAAATGAGGTAATTTAGCGGATGCTTGGCAACAATTAAGTTTTGTATCATTAGAATTCAGAAATCCCCATTTATAAAACGCTTCCGATCAGTCTTTTACTGGCGGGTTACGGAAAATACTCCATTGAGTACGGCTTTCCTAATGCCAGAACACCTGAAATGCAATTATATTTACATAAGTAGATAAATAACTTAACGAACGCCAACGCGAATAGTCAGCGTCAGCAATGGGCCGTCTGCTCAAGGTCTGCGCCCAGACAAAAAAGCCTAGATAGAAAATTTCAGTGGGCGCAAGTCAGAGCAATACGTTAAGCCATTCACTTTGGTTAGAGGCCTCTCCACATATGTTTGAACATTTTACAAACACAGCGATCGCGGTCATCATGCAGGCGCAAGAGGAGGCCCGTCGCCTGGGTCACAACTTCGTCGGCAGCGAACAGTTGCTGCTCGGCATCATCAAAGAAAACACTAGCATTGCCGCTAAGGTTCTCGAAGAG
>JBGTIK010000333.1:0-7341 GCA_041745715.1 Phormidesmis sp. | reverse complement strand
TCTATCCCAAAGGGGTCAAGCTCTCTGCTGATGAATTGAAGCCCTTCTCTGAACAATGGCTACGTTCTGAAACCCTGCCTAAATGGGATGTGACGATTGTGCCTATCTAATCGGTATCTTATTCATTTGCGGCTCCCTTATGGCTAAGAAATTATCTCGGCTAGCTCCATCCAGCGTTCGGTGGCGCTTTCTATTTCTAGCGCGATCGCCGCTATTTCTGCCGACAGCTTTTGCAACGCTTGATGATCGCTCGGCGGGCTCGGATACAGCAGTTTCTCCAGTTCAGCCTTTTTGGCTTCCAACTGAGGAATTTTATCTTCTAATGAGGCATACTCTCTTTTGTCTTTGTTCGAGGCTTTCTTGCTGAGAGTCTCTTTAGGCTTCTCAGCAATTTTTTCGCTTTTGTTTTCGCCTTGGGCCTTGGGCGTTGCATCTGCTTTTTGCGCTGCCTTTTGAGATGTTTTTTCCTGAGAATCCTCTCTTTTCTTATTCTCCAAATAAACCGAATAGCTGCCAGGATAGCGGCGAATGTTACCGCCCGGTTCTAACGCAAAAATGTTTTGCACGGTGCGATCTAGAAAATAGCGGTCGTGAGAAACGGTAATCACACAGCCATTGAAGCTTTCTAAATAGTCTTCTAAAACGGTGAGCGTCTGCACGTCTAAATCATTAGTCGGCTCATCGAGAATCAGCACGTTAGGGGCACTCAGCAGCACCCGCAACAGGAATAACCGACGCTTTTCACCCCCAGAAAGCTTGTGAATTGGGGTGTACTGCTGATTGCTCGTAAACAAAAAGCGCTCTAACATTTGAGAGACGCTGATTTGGCTACCGTCGGCAGTCGTGACAAATGCGCCTTCTGCTTTGAGGTAGTCCATCACCCGCTGGTTTTCATTCAGCGCGGCCAATAGCTCTTCAGAATGCTGATTGAAGTAGCCGATGTGAATCGTAGAGCCTATTTCTACCGTACCGCTGTCAGGCGCTGTCCTGCCGGTGATGATATCCATCAGGGTCGATTTGCCCGCCCCGTTGCCGCCGATAATGCCAATGCGATCGCTACCCGTAAATTCATGCGTAAAGTCTTTGATGAGAGTGCGATCGCCATACGCCTTACTCACCCCCCCCACTTCAATTACCTTTTTACCAATCCGCCGCCCCGGCGTATCAATTTCGACCTTGCCCTGAGTTTCTTTAAAGGTTTTATCCTTCATCTCCTCAATGCGGCCAATTCGCGCATTTTGCTTCGTGCTACGCGCCTTTGGCCCTTGCCGCAGCCAAGCCAACTCGCGCCGCAGCATCCCTTTAAACTTCTGCTGAGAGCTAGCAGAAGAAGTTTCCTGATCGGCCTTTTTCTCTAGGTAGTAAGCGTAATTACCGGCATAGCTGTACAGATTGGCCCGATCAATTTCTAAAATGCGATTCGTTACATTGTCTAGAAAATAGCGATCGTGCGTAATCAGCACCAGCGCCCCGCGAAACTGCCCCAAGTAAGACTGCAACCACTCCACTGACTCTGCATCTAAATGGTTAGTCGGCTCATCCATCAATAGCAAATCCGGATCGCTCATCAATGCCGTGGCCAGCGCAATCCGCTTGCGATACCCACCAGAGAGATCGCCCACCCGCGCCTCAAAATCTTCAATGCCGAGCTGGCTCAAAATAATTTTGGCATTGGTTTCTAAGTCCCAAGCGCCTTCTGTCTCCATTTGCTCACCCACCACAGCCAATCGGTTCATGAGCTGCTCTAGCGCCTTGCCATCGGCAGAATGCGACAAATGCGACATTTTGTGTGTCAGCGCCTCATACTCTCGCACAAGCTGCATCTGCTCACCACAGTCAGCAAAAACCTGATCGAGCACGGTGAGATCTTCGTCAATGTCGGGCTGCTGAGGCAAGTACACTAGCCGCGCTCCCGATTTGGTCAGCCGCTGGCCGCTGTCAATCGGTTCGAGGCCGCCCATCATCTTCAGCAAGGTAGATTTGCCGGAGCCATTGACGCCAATCACGCCCACCTTATCGTCTGGCTCAATGCTAAAAGAACCGTCGCGCAGCACTTCTTTGATGCCGAAGTCTTTATGGACAGATTGAAAAGTAATCAGGCTCATAGGGGCGATGGCGAAGCCTTCCAAAGGAATCGCGGCAAAAAGTAAATAAAAGTAAATCTAGACATCAAATCTCTGCACACTTATAGTACCGAAGTCTTTAAAGAATTAGGGCGTCAGTCGGGCAACTTAACCCCTGAAACTGATCTGGTCTATCCATAAGACTGATGGCTACATTCCCTCTAAGTGGTATAAGTATTAAGACTTTTAACGATTTTCTGTTATAGATGCCATTCATAATAGAAGATTTTTACTCGATTTCTTACGGAGTGTTGACTTTTGACTGCTACGACAGAAAGGTTTGTTGCTGCTAAGCCTATGCCGACCGAGGCGACCTTGCAGCTGATGGAAATTGTGAGGAGTATTCCCAAAGCCTACTTTGAAAAAGATGCCGTCAAGGCTTGGAAACATGTGGCGATTAGCCTCTCAGCAGCGATTATAGGCTACTGCGGTATTATCTTTCTACCGGCGTTTTTACTGCCCCTAACTTGGTTCTTTACGGGTACCGCGCTCACGGGTTTGTTTGTAATTGGGCATGATGCAGGCCATCGTTCATTTGCCAAACGCCGCTGGGTGAACGATCTTGTGGGCCACATTGCGTTTTTGCCCCTGATCTATCCCTTCCATCCTTGGCGGATTTTGCACGATCATCACCATCTACATACCAACAAAATGGATGTAGACAATGCTTGGTATCCGTGGTACGTGGAAGACTTTGCCCGATCTCACCCGATTTTTCAAAAGCTGTACAAAGTCGTTCGTGGCTACTTTTGGTGGGTCGGCTCAATCGGACACTGGGCCATACTGCATTTTGACTTGCGCAACTTTAAGGAACGCGATCACGCCAAAGCCATTTTCTCAATTGTAGTCGTCGCCGTTTTTGCAGCCATCTTTTTTCCGGTGCTGATCGCTACCACCGGCTTCTGGGGATTGATCAAATTTTGGCTCATGCCCTGGATAGTCTATCACTTTTGGATGAGCACCTTCACCATCGTGCACCACACCATCCCCGAAATTTCCTTTCAGCCCGCTGACAGGTGGAATGCGGGCGAAGCTCAACTAGCCGGTACCGTGCACTGCACTTACCCCCGCTGGATTGAGTTTCTCTGCCACGACATTAACGTGCATGTCCCGCATCACGTTTCGACTGGCATTCCCTCCTACCAACTGCGTCAGGCCCACCAAAATCTAAAAGAGAACTGGGGTGAGCACATAATTGAGCGCCAGTTCAACTGGGCCTTAATGAAATCAATTGCCACTGAGTGCCATTTGTATCATCCTGACAAACCCTACCAGTCTTTCCGCGAAGCTGGCTTTTAACTAATCCATTGGGTTGAACTCAACCGAGAAGAGCCTATCTCATCAAGACCTTGAGTCCGATGAGATAGGCTCTTTTTATCTATCCGGTCATCTATCCGGTCATCTATACCAGTCATCTATCCGGTCATTCGCGTTCAACAGCACCATATGGGCTCGGTCTTTGACCCGAAACAATAGGCTGGCCTCCACACCTATTCCAATGGCACAAATAGCTGCTTCGGAATCACACCGTGAATGCCTTTGACAATATCAACAACTTGAGAGACTTCAAAATCAATTGCGGCGCTACCCAAAAGCAGCGCGTCTTGCTCGGTCAGCTCATACTCGCTGTTAACAATTCGCAAAGACTCTCTGACTGACTCCTTCATTGCTTCGTCAAGATCTTCATCTAGTCCGACGGCAATCCAGGCATCTTCAGTTTCGCCCATTGGTTGTTCAAGTGTCATTTCTTTGTGTAACACGAGTTCAAAAGTGGGGGTTAGTGAGCATTCAATAGCCGTCAGCGCGACCTCCCCATTTCCCTGAGCACAGTGCGGGTCACCCGAATAAAAAAGGGCTCCTGGTACTTGAACGGGTAAATAAAGGCTGCTCCCGATTCCTAACCGTTTGATATCAACGTTACCGCCGTAGACGCCAGGTGGGACAGAGTTCACAGCATCTGCTACATCAGCCGGAACCACGCCCATAATTCCCATAAAGGGTTTTAACGGGATGCCTAAATCAGGCTGACCATTACTAGGACGAAAAATACCGATGTCTTTCGCCATATCAACAGGAATTACTTTGGTATAGATATCAGCATCGTTAAGCGGATATTCTCCCGGCAGCGAGCCTTTACCATGACGGTTAGAAATCACACCATAAGGTACCCGATAGGCAATATCGACAGTTTTAATCTCCAATACATCCCCAGGTTCTGCACCCTCTACATAGATCGGGCCGGTGATGACGTGGGGGCCGGGTCCCGTTTTCTCTACGTTCGCTTTTACGATAAGTTGGTCAGGGAGAATATCCTCTTCCTTAATCCCTTGCCCTGTCAAAAACTCAACTGTGTCACCTTGGTCGGCTAGGATTCCCTCATGAGAAATTGTTTCTAAGACCACTCGGTCGCCCGATTGAATCGTCAAAATGGGTTCGCTATCTGGCTTAAAGAGTTCTCCCCAAATCACATGATCTGGCGTTGACTTGACCTCGTAAATCTGACCTGCTGATTGAGCAATTTGAGCGGATGCTAAAGATTTGAGTGAACCGTTGGTAGCCCAAAGTGTGAGCATTGTTACTAACGCGAGGGCAACTAGCGATTTTCTGGGGAAAAGGCTGCGCCAGCGCAAAGCCTTCCGTGCAGTGGCTCGTCCCCCTAGAACCCAGATAAAACTCTGCTGCGCTCGCTTTACCAACCCATCAAACCACACCGTAACGCTTTTCATAGACAGATCCAAATGCTCGCCAAAGTACATAGCTACGCACAGTGAACTATCTTTTGATACATCAATATGTAACTGAAACTACGTTTTCGTTATTCGGTTTGTAGGATTGCCACGGTTGGCTTCGCACAGGCGATGTTACGAGCCCTGTATGGTAATTTGATGACGAACTCGGTGCCTTGGTCTGTGGTCGAATGGCACTGTAATTCTCCGTGGTGCTTTTCTACAATGATCTGATGGCTAATGGATAGCCCTAATCCTGTGCCTTTGCCGACAGGCTTGGTAGTATAGAAGGGGTCAAAAATCTTATTTCGAACGTTTTGGGGTATGCCAGGGCCGTTATCAGCAATGTAAATTGCAATCCAGTTCTCATCGCTCACTTCGGTACGAATCTGAATAGTTGCGATATTGTCGCTCTCGTATATTCCTGACGTTTCCTGGGCGTCATGTGAGCGTACTGCGTCAATCGCATTGCTGAGTAAATGCCAAAAAACTTGATTGAGCTGGCTAACAAAGCATTCGACTGTTGGCAGCTGACTACAGGTCTTGAGGACTCGAATAGCGGTTTCTCCAGGCTGGGCTTTCAACCGATTCGACAGCAGCAGCAGGGTATTTTCAATACCCTCATGGATATCAACCGGCTTTGTTTCGGCTTCATCCAAGCGCGAGAAATTACGTAGTGATTTAACAATTTCACGAATGCGTTCTGTACCGCTTCTCATGGAATCTAGGAGTCTAGGAAAATCTTCAGATAGAAACTCTATATCAATCTCTTCAAGTTCTTCAGATTCTATTTGAATGGCGCTGGTTAGCGTCGAGTTTATTTTTTGGTAGTGACCCACTAGCGCCAGTAAGTCATCAGCATACTGCCTAGCTGGTGTCAAGTTACCGTGAATAAAATTGACAGGATTATTGATCTCGTGGGCAACCCCGGCCACAAAGTGGCCCAACCCTGACATCCGTTCATTCTGTATGACTTGGATTTGAGCACTTTGTAAAGATTTTAATGTTTGTTTCAACGCGTCTTCTACACGCTTACGCTTACGCAGGTCTTTTTTGAGTTGGATATTCATTTCAGCTAGCTCAGCAGTGCGATCGCACTCTTGCTGGGTTAAATCAACTTTGGCGGCACTGAAGTCTAGCTGTGTTTGCTGATGGGCTAACTGTTCGTGCTGGAGCTGTTCCTGTATCTTTGCGAGCTGTTCTTCTACTGCGTCTAATTTTTCTCTAGTTTTTTCTAGGGCGGCCTGCATAGTAATCGGATCGAAGGCCTTTAAAAGAGAGGTTTGAGATATCAGGCCGACTAATTCTCCCCGCGACTTGAGCACTCCATATTGAAAGCCTCGTTTAACCATTGATTTATAGGCGAGGTAGAGCGGGGTTTTGGGTGGGAATATGCATAGGTCAAGCGGCTGCATGATGTCGCGAGCGGAAAGGCTAGGTAATGCCTTGCCTAGAGCTTGACACCGCAACAGCGCTCGTTCAGTAACCAGCCCCACCGGATTCAGTGATTGGAGTGTGCCCAGTGCTATAGAAGCGGAATGTTCAGGGGGTATCAACTCATCTGTAATGACTAGGCAGGCGGCATTTTGCTCTATCATTTGTGCCGATAATAACAGGACTGAATCATTGATACCCGCTATAACCACCTGGCTACAGACTATGTGTAACGAATTGTCTAGATACTGCTCGAAAGGGACTGGGGCAGTTTCATCAACGTCAATAGCAGCTATTGAGAGATCAGTTGGCGGTGCAGTATCGAATGTCGCAGTATCGAATGTCATAGATAACCAAGCCAATAGGCGAGCGAGGAGGAAGTCAAGCAGTTACGGTGAAATGATAAATCTTTGCTCACAGCCGCTCTGATAAGTCGAGCAGATCGTCTTCCTGATGAGTTAAAATTGTGCAGTTAGAGAGGGGATAGGCCATACAAGGGAGAATGAAACCGGCCTCTTCTTCCGGTCGTTTTAAGAAGCTATATAGATGCTCAACGATGCCTTCAAGCAGCCTCCCGGTGCAGGTAATACAAGCCCCAGCCCGACAGGAAATAGGTAGATCAACGCCTTGTTGTTCGGCTGCATCCATAATCACCTCATTACTACGAACTTGAATAGTTGTATTGAGGGATTTGTCTTTGTTAACAAATTTGACTTGATAGCTGTCTTGAGAATCTTTGTTCAACATATGTTAAGGGCCTCCACCCATTTGCATAGATATTGTTTTGTTAAATACGCCTGAGGGAAAGGTTTCAAACCCTTTCCAAAACGTTGAGTAGAGTATCCTCTTGGTGCGTAATGATCGTGCAGTTGGAAGTGGCGGACGCTGTGCCTGTAAGGATAAAACCAGCTTCTTCTGGTTCCGTTGCAAAAAATGCAGGGCCTCTGACTTGGTATTCTGAGATACCCTGATCGCAACCTATCCTATGCCCTCCTCAGAACCGTTCAAGTGGCGTCACTTCCAGTCAGACCTGATCTTGCTGAACGTCCGCTGGTATC
>JBGTIK010000332.1:0-8177 GCA_041745715.1 Phormidesmis sp. | reverse complement strand
AGGCTATGGTTGGAAAATGCTGTTGGTCGTTAATAAAATGTCTGCTGAAGCCGGGGAGGAATCCGATAAAATTGCGAGCTATCGAAAAAGTCTGGCTGTTGCTTTAGCGCCTCAAGATTTAACCGATTTTCCAGTCTGTTTTATCGATGCCAAAGACTTCTGTGAAGGTGTGGATGACGATGACGAGTTTCTTCGAGAAATCAGCCAGTTTGATAGCTTTACACAGACGCTGAATGCATTTGTCAGTCAAAAATCTTCTTATTCAAAGCTAGATACACCTATTCGCATCGTCCTGCGAGCTGTAGAAGATACTGAAAAGCTGCTGGTTCCTAATGGTACAGAGGATGCGGCTTTTCTTGAGATATTGAGTCAGCTATCGCGTCGGGTGGAGCAAGAGCGCGATCGCCTCCGCACAAAGGTAAAAAGCATTCAGCTAGAAGTTGCCTCAGCCATTCTGAATGAAGGCAGTACGCTTGCACAAACCGTTGGCGAAGAAACCTTTGCAGAGCTAAACGCACAGTCTGAAATTAAGGTGCGCGAACGCTACAAAAAAAGTGAGCAGTCTTTGCAAAGAATACTAGAACGCGCCATCGAATCCATTCGGATTGAAATAGAAGGCGAGCTACAAAAAGACTTGCCGCAGGCTTTCATTGCTCGCCTAAGCGCAACGCATAAAGCAGAAGACTATCGCTTTGAAAATGGCAATTCAGCGAATACCATCAAATCCTCAGTAGAAGGATTAAAAGGCATTGCTGAGAGCATAGGCGCAAAATTTGTAGAGCAAGCTACGCGCGAAACTTTCAAAACAGGAACGGGTGGCGTGCTGAGAGGCATCGATGTAGCAGGTGGTAACTTACACAGATTCGTAAAATCTGCTGGCAAAGCAGTCGGCTATAAGTTCAAGCCGTGGGAGGCCGTGGGGGCTGCTAAAAATCTCGGCAATGCCGCCCCAGATTTGCAGGGCCAGCAGTCGCGTTTTTAGGCGTGGCGGCTGAAGCTTATAGCCAGCATGAGGAAGCCAAACGGGAACAGCAAAAACTAGATATCAGCCGAGATATTCAAAAACAATTTCAAGATATCTCTACCAATATCAAATCTCAGATAGATGAGCAACGACTAGAGTTTGAGCAGCAGATATACGATGACATTCAGTCCCTCATTGAGCACGAAAGACAAGGCCGTGAGTTTACAATTTCAACGGCTAGCGGCAACTACGAGAGGCTGTCAATATTCGGCACGATCTGAATGCTGCCCTACTTGACGTTAAAGGCTTAGCCGGGCCAACCTTCTGACGCAGAGAAAAAGAACTGCTAAACGTACAACTTTGAGAGCAGCACAATGCCAACTACCAATTCGTCTGACGATCTAGAACAAACAGACTTAGAACAAACCAAGGCTAGTACTAACCAGCCGAATTTCCTTGACAGACCTATGGTAAAAGCCTTTGTCCGCAACGTGTCACAACGGCTATCGTCAGAAAGAATTGCGCCTCCCAAATCTGAGCCACCAACTGTCAAAGACAAAGTTACGACCATTATATTGCCTGCTTTAGTGGTAGGCGGGCTTGGTGGTTTTGCGATCACATACCCAAACTTTCTGAGTGACTTTGACTTTCACTACGTTAGAGGAAATGGATTTTCCGCTATTTTCATATTTTTATTCGTTCTATTTCTCAAGCTTGCCTGGAATCAGATCGGGGGAGGAATTGCGATCGCCCTCAGCCTAATCGCAATCGTCAGATGCCTCTTGCCAAACCAACCAGACGCAAGCACTCCAGAACCAATAGAACCTCAGCCCTCTAATGAAAGCTCTCAAAAGACCATAAGGCAAGAAGCCGTCCACCTTGGGTTGCAGGCTGGTTTAGAAGCTGGTCAGCATTTCATTGCGCGACGCAAAAGCAGGCGTAGCCGGAAGGGAATTGAAAATTAGACCCACTAGACTCTGTAAAGTCATTAAATGAGCTTCGTACACCACCGGACAATCGTTTAGAGTTGTTGAAAGGTGATTGCACGGGTCACCATAGTAGCGCTCGGATTTGTATCATACCCAACGGGCAGAGTCAAAAACTTTGGAATCAATCAAGCTAATCAAGCCTCGTCAGTCTGCCTGAGGTTCAGCAAATGCAAAGAATCGTTATGCTGGGATTGCGTTTGCTACTGTAATTATATGCAAATTCCTAAAAACTCCTCACAACCAGCCAGCTCAGAATCAACCTCTGCAAATAGCACAGAGGGGCTAGCACTCAAGGCGATCGCATACAGCTTAGATGCGCTTATTCCTGGTCTGTATCTGTGGTTCGGCCCGTTCAAAATTAGGCTAGGCGGTAGTCTTCCCGAAGAAAGCTATCCCGGTACGATTCATAGTGCTGTAGGTTTGGCAATGGTACTACCTGGGTATCGAATTTACAGCACCTATCAAGGTAGCTATGACCCTCGATAAGCACAAACTAGAAGGTATTGTGCAGATTAAAGAAAAAATACTGCCTGTCGGTAATTTTGAATCGTTACTCAGTGAAGCAGGCTATACGAAGTTAGGCGAAGCACCTGCGAAGGGAAATCGGATGAAATCATGGTGGCGACATGAAACATATCCACGAATTGAAGCAATTTACAGCGCGAATAGAAAAGTCGCGATTACGGCATATCATGTCGTGTAGCCAATGTGACGCTTTATCTAATGCCTTTTAAACTTGCTGCGATTACGACAACACCTGCGGGATTGCGGTGTTTAGCCCCTTTGATTGAAAGTACTGCGCAGCTATGGATCGCGCCCAAGTTATCGCCAGAAGCCACCGCTTTAAACCTTAAGCATCATGTTTATGACACATCGCTGGCGGCATTTTTGCAGGCGCATTGGCATAAGTACGAAGGTTTTATTTTTTGCTTGGCGAGTGGTGCGGTGGTACGCCTGATTGCACCCTTGCTGACGGACAAGACGAATGATCCGGCGGTGATTGTGGTCGATTATTCAGGCAAGTTTGCGGTTAGCCTCTGTGGGGGGCATCAGGGTGGGAGCGATCGCCTCACCCACCACATCAGCCAGTTACTCAACGCTCAGCCCGTCCTTACCGGATCTGCCAATGCGCTGAATTTGCCCGCTATTGATACGCTGGGCACTCCCTTTGGCTGGCGAAAAGGCACAGGTGATTGGCTGGGAGTGAGCAGTGAGATCGCCCGTCAAGCCCCCATTCAAGTTATTCAAGAAGCAGGCAGCGATCTGTGGCAGGCCCATCTCCCGGCTGACCATCCCTTTCAGTTTGGCTTTCCAGAATTTGTTGATCGTCACAGTCAGCCACAGCCCGCTGCCCGCGTTTGGATTAGTCCCATTCACCGCACGTTTGCACCGCCCGTAGAATCAGAAAAATTGAACTTGCCAGAATCAAACCTACCAAAAGTGCAGTGGCATCCTCGCGTGCTCTGGGTCGGCATCGGCTGCGAACGCGACACCGACGAAGCGCTGATTCAGTTCGCGGTAGAAACCGTGTTGAAGCAACATCACCTGGCGATCGCAGCCGTTGCGGGCGTCGCGTCGCTAGATCTTAAAGCCGATGAGGTGGGGCTGCTAGCCTTTGTGCAGGGGCAAGGCTGGCCGCTGCGATGCTTCAGCGCCGATACGCTCAAAGCGATCGCTGTTCCCAACCCTTCTGAAATAGTTACCAATGAGGTCGGTACGCCAAGCGTAGCTGAAGCCGCCGCTCTATTTGCAGCCAGTGCTCGTGAGTTGACTGTGAAAAAGCAGGTAGTGAAGCAACCAGGGTTGAAAGGTGCGGTGACAGTTGCTATTGCTCAAGCCGAACAAGAATACACAGGCCGTATCGGTAAGCTGCATTTAGTGGGTACTGGCCCCGGTCAATTAGATCAAATTACGCCTGCTGCCAAGGGTGCTTTAGCTAACGCTGATGTCGTCATCGGTTACGCCCTCTACGTCGATCTCATTCGCAGCCTGCTCAGAGCAGGCCAAATCGTCGAAGCCCTGCCAATTACTCAAGAGCGTCAGCGGGCCGAGCGCGCCATCGAACTTGCGAATTGGGGGCTGACGGTGGCCGTTATTTCTTCGGGCGACTGCGGCATCTATGGGATGGCGGGCCTCGTGCTAGAGCAGTTGCAGGCTGAAAAATGGGACGGTAAAACCCCTGAAGTTCAGGTATTTCCAGGGGTCAGCGCTCTTCAATCTGCGGCCTCTCGCGTTGGTGCGCCGCTAATGCACGACTTTTGCGCCATTAGCCTCAGCAATTTGCTTACGCCCTGGCCCGTGATTCAGAAACGGCTAGTCTCAGCCGCTCAAGGCGATTTTATCGTGGCTTTGTACAACCCCAAATCCAAGACCCGCACTGAGCAAATTGTCTTTGCCCGCGATACGCTCTTACAGCACCGCAGCCCGCAAACGCCCGTAGCCCTAGCCCGATCCCTTTACCGGCCCGATGAGCAAATCACTCTAACGACCCTGGATGAAATGTTCAATCACCCCATCGATATGCTCACCACGGTCATTATTGGCAATCGCAGTAGCCGCAACTACGAGGGCTGGTTCATCACGCCTAGGGGCTATCTGGGAGATCTGGACGATTCGACAACGGTCGGCCCTGAATAGGCCCAGATCTCGGAGCTGTCGTCGCACTACAGGACTTGCGGAAACGATCAAACTCAGGGTCTTGCCAAGCAAAGGCAAAGTGGCTCACCGTCTGTAGCTGAGGAAGCGATCGCTGCAACGCGTCCATCTGCGCCTCTAAAGAAGGCCGGTTATCGTCAGCAATCCCCCACCGTCCGGCCAAAGCAGGCTTTACCGTCGCTGGGTTAGAGCGCACTGCTAGCACCCTTTGCACCTCATCAATAATGCAGCTCGCATTCCCACAAACCGCATACGACATTGGGTTGGAATCAAGCCAGCTAGGAAACCGATTCCAGTGCTGCAACCGCGAATCGAAGCCACCGCCCACCGCCCGATTACCATAAGGAAAAAACACGGCTCCAGCTGAAAGGCCCGCCTGTCGAGCCGGTGCTGCGCCTGCCTCCAAAAAATCCACGATGCCCTGAATCGCATGAGCCACACCCAGCCGCCAGAGCTCTGCCTGCAAGCCCGGTCTGCGCGCAGACGCCGGGGCCAAATCCGCTGGTGCAACCGCAGGCGGATTACGACTCTGCCAAAGCGGCTCTCCTTCATTAGGGTAGAGACTATCGACTTGAGCCACGTCGGTATCGGTAATATAGCCGCGATCTAAAAATCGCTCAATCAGCGCTCGGCCTTTGTTATTAGTGGCCCGTGCGACTAAAGCCTGCCTTGCCGCTGAGCCATAGATCCACAGATCTTTAACTTGGCTAGCCACCGAAGCCGCTCCAATTAAGCGCGGATAGCGCACATAGTCATACAGCACCCCATCGGGCTGACGAGCAATCACTGATCGCACCATCTGCGCGTAGTCTGCTTGAGTCGTGCGATTGTAAGGATCGATAAAGGCTTCTTCAGAAGTGCCGCTATTGCCATTGCTGGCATAGTCAGCCGTCGTCGATCCAGAGCCATTGCGGGCAAGCACCTGCTGCCGATCTGCCCTTTGCCCATAAGAATAGCCAAAGTTCATCGTAAACATCCAGGCATAGGCTTTGAGATCGCGGCTGTGGGCGGCGGCAATTGCTTCTGCCAGCAAATCCCGATTCGCATCCGTCTCAAACTGCACCACACTTGGCCATACCGTCGGATTATCGTTTTTTGGCAGCAGCACCTGCCCGTTAGAAAATGCCTCAATAAAAACCTGGTTGTAGCCCAAGTTCACAATCCGATCCATCAGCGCGTCCAAGCGACCGGGCTGCAAGTCACAAGGGTACAACCTCAACCAAGTGGCCTGATTGCGGGGCCAATTGGTCTGCCGACAACTCTTCAAGTCGGTGCTATGCTGCCGCTTGATCTCCTCGTACTGGCGCTGTGCATTGGCATCACCGGCTAAACCCGCGACCCGCAGCGCTTCCTTCTGCTCGCTATCAGCTGGAGAAATGTGACAAAACCGATTGACACTAGCTTGCGCCGGAGGGGGCATCAGTCCATGCGCACAGATCACGAGCAAACAGGCGAATACCGTCACTTGCATCAAACGGGTTCGGCGTCTTTTTTTTGTTTCGAAGAAGCTGATTGCTTGAAAAAACTTTGCCCTCACAGCCTCTACTTCAAAACCTTTTATCCCAAAAACCATAGCCGGTTGCTTTTCCAAATACCTACTTTATTTAAAGTCGCCATCTTGCCGCGACTTGTGCTCTGTCATCGCCCATCACCCTGAATGACAATACGGCACTCATTCTAAAGTTGAACGAACGGCTGTGACACTTGTCTAGTAATGATTACCTATTCACCTTCTGAAAAATAGATAAAAATAGCCCTACTGAACCCTCTCAAAATCGATCTTCTGAAGGCTCCTCTGTTGCCTCTGCTTCATTCAACTCTTCTTCCAAATGATCGAGCAAATCAGTCAGCCTCATTCGTTTGATATGAGGCCAGCCGCCATTTTGCTCAATATCTCGCAAAAGCTGATAAAGCTGCTGACGGCCATTGGGCAAAGCTTCATGAAATAACGTGTCTCGAACTTCATAGTGAAGTTCGTCTATTAACCGCAACAGCTCTAGCAGGGCGATGACATTGCCTGCTCGGCTCTGAGCCATGCTGTGAACGCTTTGTACGAGTTCTGTCAAATCGGCGGGAAGATCTGATCGAGTAGAATTGATCACCTTGTTCAACTTTTGTAACCTGCTTAATTTGAAAGAGTATTTGCGCACTAACCCCTGTAGGGCAACCTGTCAGAGCCTACGCGATCAGCCGACAAGAGGGCAAGTGAACAATAAAGCGGGCGATCGCCGTGTAAAATAATCATTAAACCCTTTGCCCTTTTAATATTTAACAGTCTTGAGGTTGACCATGAGGTATCGCGCCCTGCTCGCTGCGTTTTTTGCCCTTTGCTTAGGTGTACTCACCGCCTGTAGCGAAGCTCCTAGCGCCACGAGCGACATTCCACTCACCTACGACCAAATTCGCAACACCGGCCTAGCCAATAGCTGCCCGCAGGTAGACGAAACCCGCCGTGGCCAAATTCCGATTGAACCTGGCATTTCCTACCAGCTTGTCGAGCTGTGCATGGAGCCAACTAACTTTTTCGTAAAGCAAGAATCTGCTAACAAGCGCAAAGAAGCTTCATTTGTTGCCGGTAAGTCTTTAACTCGCTATACCACTTCTCTAGAGCAAGTCAGCGGTGACATCAAGCTCCAAGACGACGGTAGCCTCCTTTTTGACGAAAAGCTCGGCATGGATTTTCAGCCGATTACCGTGCTGCTGCCCGGCGGCGATCAGATTCCTTTCCTGTTCACGATTAAAGGGCTCAAAGCCAAATCTCAGCCCGGTTTGAACGCCGTTACAACTTCTACAGACTTTGAAGGTGATTTCCGCGTTCCTTCCTACCGCACCTCTAACTTTTTAGATCCTAAAGCGCGCGGTCTTACCACCGGCTATGACAATGCAGTTGCTCTACCGGCTCGGGCAGACTCAAATGACCTCAGCCGGGAGAATGTCAAAGCATTTGATGTCGGTAAAGGCTCCATCTCTTTACAAATCTCCAAAGTAGACAGTAAAACAGGCGAAGTCGGTGGCACCTTTATTTCTGAGCAGCCTTCCGATACCGACATGGGAACAGCCACCGCCGATGATGTGCGCTTGCAGGGCGTTTTCTATGGCCGCATTGAAGCTGACACTGATGCATAGATAGCACAAGCAAATCAGTTTCTCATGCGTCACTTCGCGTTTATCAGGGCCTAGCTAAAAGTGCTCAGATAGCAGCACTCAGTAAAAGTACTTAGCTGTTATAGGTTCGCAGATAAGCTCATCAAGTCAATAGAAAAGGACATCCATCAGACTGGATGTCCTTTTTTTTGTTTTTTAAACCTCTCAGTGACCAGAAGTCTTTTCTTAGCGACAGAACCGGCACCTATCAAAAGGTTCAATTCCATGAAAACTCGATTGTTTGAGGGAAAACCTTAACTAGGCTAAATGGGTCAGCTATGTATCTAGATAGGGCTTGCTGAAAAAGTATAAGCCCTTGATATATCTGGATTACAGCCAATAAAACCATAAGCAAGTGCAAGGGCGTTCAACGAGTTTTCGAGGTTTCAGCCGATTTTACCTTGCACTTGCCTAAGCGTAAGACC
>JBGTIK010000331.1:0-5537 GCA_041745715.1 Phormidesmis sp. | reverse complement strand
GGCTGTTTCTTCCAAGCTAGGCCGATCCAAAATCGACAACCGCCCCCTGGTGTAGCGAATCATTCCGGCCTGCTGCAAGATCCCAGCACTCACCGTCACACTAGAGCGCCGAATACCCAGCATTTTTGCCATAAATTCATGCGTCAGCGTCAGCTCATCTTCTTGCACACTATCTTGCACAGACAGCAGCCAGCGAGCCAGTCGCTCTTCGGTGTTATGCTGACGGTTGCACATCGCATTTTGAGCTATTTGAGTAAACACGGCCTGCATATAGAGAAAAATTACCTGACTCAGCTTCCCATTGCGCCAAAACTCCTGATTGAGAGGCGCGGCATCAATCACCATGACATCGCCTGCAAATTGCACAATCATGCTGTTAGGCGTCATCGATCCCCCCCAGATAGCGGGCAAGCCTCCGAAGCCTTCATTCCCCACCAGCGCGATTTCAGTGAGACTGCCATCTTCTAGCAGAGAAATCCAAGAGAGCAGCGCCGTTACGGGAAAATAAAGCTTGGTAATCGGCTCCATAGGCCGGTAAATAATTTCACCCAAAGGCATGGTATACCGACGGAAATGAGGCTTTAGGCGCTGATAAACTTCTGCTGGCAAACTGGCTAGCAGTTGATTTTGAGCTACACTACGCAATTGATTTTGGGCTACGCTAAGCGATTGATTTTGGGCTATGCTATGCAGTTGATTTTGGGCTTCACCATAAGTCTGCTGAGACATAAATATAGTATTTCCTTGTTTTAAAACGATTTGTTTTAAAATGATTTTGACTGAGCCATTAAGGGCTAAATAACACCTGTTGACCTGGAAAATCGTGAATATTATGCGGTTTTTTACGGGAATGCCTATTCTTGAAAATCTCAAGGACAGCAACAGCGCTTTGGACGCTTTAGGATATTCTCGTATGATACAGAGTCAGGTCTTGTTTTGTCAGTACGCTATCGTACTAACGATGCTGTTGCTGTGCTATGGGCTGTATTAATCGCCTGAAAAAACTGGTCAAAAAATTAAGGCAAACCAAAGCTTGCAACCCTGACGTCTAGATCTCCCATCTGAGGATTGTGCTCAAACACAAAACCGCCTTGCTTGCGCTCATTGCCTGAGAGAAAATCAACCTGTTGTTCACCGGTTTCGTCGGTGCCATTAGCGAGGTGTAGCGTCGCCATCACCTGCACGGTGCGGGCGATTCGACCGCCGGTGTTGCGAAGAGTAAACGGCACATAGTAGCGGCCTTCGGTCACACGGGCAGGCTCCAGTAGCGCGACTTCAAACGCAGGCGGTAGGTTTTTGCTGAGCTGCCAATCGTAAAGCACTAGGCAAACAATCGCGGCTAAAACCAGCGTTGATAGGGCTAGCGTAATCCATTCTGCTAGCGATCGCGTCTTCTCACCACCTGCTGTACCGGCGATTTCGGCTACCGATCTTTTTTCACTAGATCTTTTTTCGCTAGATCTCTCCTCACCGGATCTGCTAGCTACAGAAATATTATCTTCACCCATTGCATTTTAGCCCAGCGCTCATACCAAAATTCTACCGGCAGCGCCACCCACCGAAGCCGGTAGCCCTAACACAATGATATCGCCTAGCCATTCTGTCCAGGGATCATCGCTACCCAACTGTTGAAAAAATACCAGCATCAGCGCCGAAGCAATCAGCACCACAATGTAAGCAACCACCGTTTCTGTCAGCGGACTGAGCAATAGCTGGCGCTGCGCCCGTTCATCGCGATCCGTGAAGCCCGAAGCAAACACAATAATGTAAGAAACCAATAATGACGCTGCCATAATTAGCAACAGCCACAATGGCGGTAAGGCCGAGGCAATAATCGGAATTTCTTCGGTGGGAGCAATGCTAAACGCAATCACAATCGCGCCAATTAACGTGGCATCGATATCGGCTAATGTTTCACTCAAAGCGCTGCTCAGTGAGTTGCGCAGACTCAGTGCCACCGCTGGCAGCAAAGACGGTTCCTCACTGTGGCGGCTGAGCGTGCGGCGCTGAATAGACCGGCGGCGCTCTAAAGTAGAGCGGGCTAGCGTGACGCCCAAAGAAAATGGCACCCCTTCAAAAATAAGTTTGCCCAACGCCTCTGAAAGCGGTGTTTCTAACGTAATCCGGCGCAGCAGCAGCAAAGAAATCGCCGCACAAACAATACCTATGCCCAAAGCTTCGATGCTTTCTAACACGGTTTCAATGGGCTGAATGGTGAGCGATCGCCGAAACCCCTCAATTTGAGTTAGCAGCAGCACGACGACAAATGTTGCCGCCTGCACGCCTAGCAGTCGCACCGCATCGGTCGATGAGCCAATCGCCCAAACCTCCACGGTGTACAGCAGCGGAATGCCAAACAAAAAGCTCCCGGCTGCGCCGCGTAAAATTGCTCTAAGTTCCTCTATCCACATGGATTTACCGATCTTACAAATGAGTCTAAATGAACCTTAAAGAAATAAATCTACCGGCGGATAGGCTGCTATCACAAGCGATATATTAGCGGTAGGGTTAACTAGCTAAAACTTATCAATATAACTTGATAGATAAGGTGATGTGGATGGGCTTACTATAAATGACCCAAAATAACCAAAGCTAAGCAATAACCAAAACCAAGCCAAGCGATTAAGACCAGATTAGACAGACTCGCCAGATCAAATATCTCAGCTTGAGCCGCCGGTAGCCGGAGAAACATCGTGGAAACTATCCTCAAAATCCCTCCCCTGAGTGCGCCGATTTCTTGGGTGATGATTGGCGCTACAGCGATCGCTCTATCAGGCTGTAGCCCAGCTAACCTAGTAGCCCAAGGCATTGAGCGCGAACTACCCAAATACGTCGGCCCCGCCGAGCATTACGATGTCCAAATCACCGGCTTAGACCTCAGCAACAACAGTGCTGAAAGCGTCTTGGCCATTGGTGAACGGGTGCGACCCGAAGGTGCGCCTGTGATCGATCAGCTCAGGCTCAGGCTCGAAGGCGTACAGTATGACAAGGCCGCTGACAAACTATCGCAGGTTGGCAGTGCGCGGCTAAATGCCATTATCAAAACCGCTGATTTGGTCACTTTTCTAGAAGCTTATCGGAACGTGCGATCGGCTGAAGTGGTGCTGCGATCGCCCAACTCTGGCACCCTCAGCATTCGCCCCCAGCTAGGCGATTTTGCGTTGCCAGCAGGCATCACTGTCGAGGTCACAGGCCAGCTCATCGGTGAAGGCACTCAGCTCACGTTTGAAGTTGACAAAGTAACCGCTGCGGGCATTGATGTCAGCAGTATGGCTGCTAGCCGCCTGTCAGATCTCATTAATCCCTTGGCCGATCTCCAAGGCTTACCGATAGAAGTCAACATCACCGATGTCAGAGTTGCCGGAGATACCATCGGCTTAGAAGTCATCGGCAGTCCCGGCAGTTTCTCTTTATAGATATTACAAATATAAAAAGAAATGGCCTGTTGGAGGGCCATTTATCTGGCTTTTCTATCCACAGAACGACGCTTCGAGTGCAGCTTTAGATAACAGTATTGAAGGGCAATTGTTCATTTTGTCGTTGATTAAGCCTTCTGTTTTAGCGCCGATTCCATTGTCTAAATAGGCTAGCTACGCTGGGATAGCGAGTAACAGTACTCATGCGGGTATTAGTCCTGCTATTGATGGAGATTTATACTCGCAAGCATTACAGTCAGCACTACCCGCACTTAATTGACCTGCAAAGCCCCCAGGGAATCCATGAAACAACCACTCAACGCACCCTCGCAGAGCCCTCTCCACCATTGGTATCAGCAGCAGTCTGCAAAATTAGCTTACTACCGAGGCATGGCCTGCGCGCGCAAGTCTTCTCACGTATTAGCAATCGCCGCTTTTACTCAGGCTATAGACAAAGGCTGTGCTTCAGTCGATAAAGCTTTAGTCATGCGAGGAATTAGCCGGATGCAGATTAAGGATACGGTGGGTGCGATCGCTGACTTTAAAGCCGTTATCGCCACTGCTATTGAAAAGTCTAGCAGCGATTCTGATCACGGTTGCGATAATAACAACTGCGATTATAACTTTGACCCTAATTCTAGCGCTGAACCCGACTTTAGACTTGCCCAAGCCCACCATTACAGAGGCTTACTGCGTCAGCAATCAGGCAACGAAGCGGGCGCTTTAGCCGACTGGTCAGCCGCGATTGCCCACTGGCCGCACTACCCACAGCCGCACTATCACCGGGCCCTAGTGCACCTCAGCCAGGGTCAGCACACACTGGCTTTAGCTGATCTCAACATTGCCCTAGAAAGCGATCCGACAATGGTGGTTGCCTACCTCCAACGCGGTAAATTGCGTCATCAGCTCGGCGATATTCCGGGCGCTGTAGCTGACTGGGAAATTGCCGTCTGCAACGATTTCACCCTAGAAGACGCCAAGCAAAAGCTAGCCCATGTCCAGCAGGCTAACTACAACGCCCAATTCAGCGCAATTTTGGCAGCGCCCTTAGCCCAAAAAGGACTCGCTTTAGAAGTCACTCACAGTGGCACCCAACTGGATATTCACACGCACCGTCAGCTCGGTACAGGTGTTAATTACTACACCTTGCCCGATTTAATTCGCCAGCATTTAGTGCCGCTGCACCTAGCAAATGTCAGCCGATTTAAGCTGATTGGTCACCTCGCTGAGATCAATTGTCCTGAGTGGAGTCAGCTCTACGACCTATACAAAGACCAGCCTTGCCCACCGAGCAACTGGCAAGCGGCTTTTTCTACCCTAGTCGTCTTTCCACCCTTCGGCATTCCGGCACTCATTCAGGCTGCTAAGGTCAAAGGGCTTTACGAGCGCGGTCAATATATTGAGGCGCTGAGCACCTCTAAAGGGGTAAAAGGGCTGTGCGTAGCAGGCAGTATCACGCTGGGCGTGTTTGCTCTATTGCCTTTAAGCTATGCCGCTTACGACTCCATGCAGGCAACGCCGATGCTCTCAATGGTCAAGCCCGTAGAAAATATCCCCTACCGACCTTACGAACAGATCTTTCGCAACGAATCTGAGCTTTGATAGCTACTCACTTCTGACAGTTTCTTAGCCTTTACTAATATTTTGAACTTTTACTGACGTTCTTTGCCAGCACTTGCTCAATATTTCTAGCGGAATTGATTCGGATTGAGCATACGTTGTGGCCCTGCGGTCGTACTTAGGGCTGTCCCCGTGCCGCCATCAGCGGTATCTAGAAAGGGCTTAAGATAGATGCCGTTGCCGATAGGGGCAGATGATGCTCTAGATGAATTTCTAGTAGGAAGATTCAGCACTTCGCCAATTTGACCAAGCAGGTCACTGCCTGAGCTGCCATAAGCGCCGCTACCTGTGAAGGTATTAACGACGGTAGTATTATTGCCCGCATCGGCCAGCGCAAGGTTTTCAAAGACGAGATCGCGGGTGACGACTGGGTTTTGACCGGGGGGAACGGTGAAGACGATTTTACAGAGTCCGGGCGATTGTTCGGTGGTAGCACAGACGGTGTTGTAGCCGTTTTCGGTGCCGACTTGAAGTTCTACTAAGCCTTCCGGGCGATAGGAT
>JBGTIK010000330.1:0-4488 GCA_041745715.1 Phormidesmis sp. | reverse complement strand
CCGCCGATGGCCATGAAGGCGCAGGGGAATAGGAGCAGACCAGACCAGCCGACAAATACGAAACGGTCGCGCTTTAGCCAGTCATCGACGACGTCAAAGCGTCCCCGCGCGGCGGGCGCTTGTCCCATTGCTATAGTCATTAAAAGCAGATCTCCAAACAGATTATCTATTAAATGAGAGCGTGGCAAAGGTTGCTTGAACCTAGTCGTTCATAGTAAATAAACAACCAGGTATAACGCACCTGAGAAAAAGATCAGGAGTGTTTACTAAACTTCACTGTACTTCTCATTATTATAGGGTCACTTTTCTGAAAAATATTCTAGCTAAGGGATAAAACCCTATTACTGCACAGGAAACCCTTTGCTATAAGAGCGCTACAAGGAATCGAATAAAATGATAAAGGCAGGTCTAAACAAAGGCGAATGAAGCTGCCTAAAGAAATTTTACAGCCCTGATTTTAGGATTGTTTGCAATACTAGAGGGCGAACTAACGATTTGATCAACGAACTCTAACTTTATGTACATTGTTGAATTCACGCTAAAGCATACGGCAATGCCGCTAACGGTACAAAAAAAAGACAAGGAAAGCGCTGAAGCTACCTATAAAGAAGGATTAGCGGCGCTTACCTCTGGTAACCCGATCATGCTAGAAGCGGCTTGTGACAAGATGACAGATAAAAAAATCGCGATCGCCGTCAGCGAACTTGCCGCTGTGCAAATGTATGAAAAATCTGGCAGCGCAGGCGCTTCCGGCAGGGCCCCTGGCTTTTTTGCGCTCACAGGCGGCGATGTGTAATTGGCATGGCAAGTGCGAAAAATAGCCAGCAGGGGGCAGCGGCTCACAAAGTAGGAGCCGAATTGGAAAACGGATCAGGCGCTGTGATCGCGGTTGCAAACGTCAGCTTTTACTGGCCCACCGGCATCGCCGTACTGCGCGACTGCTCACTAGCCGTCGCGCCGGGAGAATTTTGTATGCTGCTAGGTAATAATGGCAGCGGCAAATCCACCCTTTTACGACTGCTTGCAGGCTTACTCAAGCGGCAGAGCGGCCATATAGAAACCCAAGGCCCAGTCGGATTCGTATTTCAAAACCCGGATCATCAGCTCGTGATGCCAACTGTTGGCGCAGATGTTGCCTTTGGCCTTGTCAAAGAAAATTTGAGCCTGAGCCAAGTTCGTCAGCGGGTCAATGAAGCGCTGACGGCTGTAAATTTACAGCACTTACAGCGGCGCGCTATCTACGCCCTGAGTGGGGGCCAAAAGCAGCGAGTGGCTATAGCCGGAGCCATTGCCCAACAATGCCAGGTGCTGCTGCTAGATGAACCTACGGCGCTGCTCGATCCAGATAGTCAAATCGACCTAGTGCGACAGGTTCAGTCATTGGTCAAAAGCCGAGGGCTGAGTGCTTTGTGGGTGACGCATCGATTGGCAGAATTGGATTATTGCGATCGCGCCTTCCTACTTGAAAACGGAGCCGTCAGCGATAGCGGTGACCCGCAGCGCCTCAAGCAAAAGCTAAAAGACGGCTAAAAGACGGCTAAAAGACGGCTAAACCAAAAAGATCGCTTAACATTGAAAGCATCCCCGCTAAGGCTGCCTTTCCATGGCCACCAACCCCTCTCAGGCGATTCTGCTGGTAGATGGATACAACATCATCGGCGCATGGAGCACTCTGGCTACGCTTAAGCAGGTGCAAGGGCAAGACGCGGCCCGAGAAGCCTTGATCACTACCCTGGCTAACTACAGCGCCTATAAAGGCTACGAAACCTGGGCCGTCTTCGACGCTTACGAGCAGCGCACCCCACCGTCGCAAGAATCCATCACTCCGCACTTATCGGTTCACTACACTGGCTTTGGCCAAACTGCCGATAGCTACATTGAAAGAGCCTGCGCCAAATTTCGCCATGATGCCCGCAAATTCACCCAGCGGCTGATCGTGGCGACTTCAGATGCGGTGCACCGCCAAACCGTTATAGGCTACGGGGCCGAAGGCATATCAGCGCTGCACCTCGAAGGAGAAATCGACAGCATCGTGCACCAGATAAAGTGTCGCCAAAAGCCTCAAAAGCAACGTTCAGGGCGGGTGACCATTAGCCGAAACCCCGACATTCAAGCGCGGCTAGCCAAAATGCGAATGGGCGAGGTCGAGTGACATTGGCTAAAAAAAAATCTTGCCAAACGGTCACTAGCTTATGTACTATGAAGTTCCCATTCCTCAGTAGCTCAGTGGTAGAGCGGTCGACTGTTAATCGATTGGTCGTAGGTTCGAATCCTACCTGGGGAGTTTAAGCGCCTAGCGCCCAACAAAATTGTAGTAAAACTGATTAGAAGCCGAGAGCAGATTGGGTTGGTTTGCACTGCGCTGCTCAATCGATCAAGAGATTAGAGGGTCGCAAGATAACCGGATGCTAACGCCTGAAATCTTAAAACAATGTTTAGCATAAAAAGTTTCTTGTATTTTTGTTACATGGTGTTAAGGTATGAATATTCGCCTAAGTTTGGTTAGCGTCTAATTAGTGAAGCTAATAGCGCGCCTTTAATGCCCGTTTTTTGAGTGTTCGTCCTTATGATAGGCTTTTATTTGGCAATGTTTTAGCACTATCACAGAAGCATCTTTCAAGTGAGTAAAAATACTTCCTCCGGTTGACGGAGATGGTAGGCTTAAGAGCATATAATTCTTCTTTTTAATATGCCTCGTATACTTGTCATTGACGATGACCCAGCTATTGTAGAGCTTGTTTCTATCAACCTTGAAATGGCTGGCTATGACATTAGTCAAGCCGGTGATGGCATCAAGGGTCAGGCGCTAGCGGTACAGATTGTGCCTGACTTGATCATGCTTGATCTGATGCTGCCAAAAGTCGATGGGTTTACGGTGTGTCAGCGCCTGCGGCGAGATGATCGCACCGCTGATATTCCGGTGCTAATGCTGACGGCGCTTGGCGAAACCCAAAACAAAGTCGATGGGTTCAATGCTGGCGCAGATGACTACCTCACAAAGCCTTTTGAGCTAGAAGAAATGCTGGCTAGAGTGCGCGCTTTGCTCAGACGCACCGACCGCATTCCGCAAGCGGCTAAACACAGCGAAATTTTGAGCTATGGCCCGCTGACGCTGGTTACGGAAAGGTTTGAAGCGATTTGGCTAGATAAAACAGTGAAGCTGACTCATTTGGAGTTTGAGCTTTTGCACTGCTTGCTTCAGCGACACGGGCAAACCGTTTCGCCTAGTGAAATTCTCAAAGAAGTGTGGGGCTATGATCCAAACGACGATATTGAAACCATTCGCGTGCACATTCGGCACCTGCGCACCAAGCTTGAGCCTGATCCGCGCCATCCTCAGTACATTAAAACGGTTTATGGGGCGGGCTATTGCCTAGAATTGCCGAGTCAAGCTGAGCTGCGTCCCGAAAAAGTCGCTAGCTAGTCGTTGCTTTTATGACTTCTAAGAAAAATGTTTGGAACCTATCAGCACAGTGAGTTAAGAATTGAGCTAAAAGCTAGCGCTGATCGCATTGGCCAAAGCCTGACTGAGCCCAGCCAGTTAAAGAAGTGGCTGTGGCCTCAGCAGGTGAGCTTTTCGAATGGCAACGGCGGCCAGTCTTTTAGCAGTACTACCGCGACTAAGCTAGCGATTGGGCAAGTGTTTGAGAGCTACGTAGGGCCAGCAAAAGTAGGCCACCAAGTAGAGCAGCTCACGCCGGTTGCGGTGCGGTTTTTGCTCAGCGGTAGCATTGACGGCTTTCATGAATGGCAGTGGGGCGAAGGCTGGGTGCAGTCGCGATTAGAAGGCGTTTCTTTGCTGCCGCTGAATTTGAGCCAAACGTTTGGATTGCTGCGCCTGAAGCGCTATTTGCAGCCCTAGATTATCCTCTCGCTCGAGAGGGCTTAAATCACGAGGCTTCGGGGCGCTGAATGACGGTTTCATTGAGACGGCGGTTGGTCTGTGGATCGATGCTGATCAGCCGGATGTAGTGGTTTGGAAACTGGGTACGGCAAGCTTGTAGTTGGCTAGCAGCTTCGGCTGTATGGCTAGGGTCAAAGGTGCCGTAACTCTGCCATGAGTTCACTCTGAAGCGCCGCTGATCGACATGCTCGATGCCGAGGCGATTGCCTTGGGCAAGAATGCTACGCAGATGTGGGTTCGGGTTAGCGGAAGGTTGCTGAGCGGTGGTATGCATTGATGATTTGGAACCGTTCGCTAGCTGCGCGTCTCTTTTGCCGAGTCCGTAGGGCTGAAGAAAATTCGCTTCTGGAGGCGTGAGTAAGGCGGTATCGCGGTGCGGGGTCGATGGCGACTCTGGGTGATGCAGATTCGAGCCGGTAGGGGTAACGGCTTGGTTGTATTCACTGACAAGGCCCATTGTGCGAACCCGCGATTGCTCGTAGACAAGGGTTTCACCGATGGCAATCAGGTGATCTAGCTGAAAGCTAGGGCGGTTGAAGCTGGGCGGTTTGAGGCTATTGACAACGTTGCTGGCGATGTTGGTG
>JBGTIK010000329.1:0-2782 GCA_041745715.1 Phormidesmis sp. | reverse complement strand
ATAGCTGCATGTAGGGAGCCGCAAAATCATAAAGTACCGGCTCGCCCTCACCCCAACCCCGCTCTCCATAGTGGGCGAGGGCTCCGGAGCTCAGACTCTTATTCTCCCAGCATTGGGAAAGCGCATTAACATAGCCAAAAGATACCTAACCTGTGCCTTTAAAGGGGCTAGGAGATGAGGGCTTCGGTACTTTATTGCTACTTTATTGACTGCCATCGATAGCACCGATATCAGCTATTTATGCTATCCGTTGCCTTTAGACGATCGCTCAACCTACCGTATAGAAACAAACCTATCGAATGATCCGTCACTATGAGCTATCGAATTCGCACCGCTGAACCTGCTGATGTGCCAAATCTGCTGGCTCTGATTCATCAAAAAGCCGAATTTGATGGCTGCCTCGATGCGGTCACAGCTACCGCAGAAAAGCTAAGCCATACTCTCTTTACGCCGCCGCCGATGGCATATGTCTTATTGGTTGATTTGTCGGCAGAAGCCCTAAATAAGCCGCCTGTAGGCTTTGCTAGCTACCACTTTACCTATTCCACTTTTCGCGCCCAGCCCAGCCTTTGGCTAGACGATTTGTTTGTTAAAAGCGACTATCGTAATCAGGCCATCGGCACCGCGCTCATTCAACAACTTTGCAACATTGCTCACCGTCATGGCTGTGGCCGGATTGACTGGACGGTGAATGTTCAAAACCAAGCCGGCATCCGTTTCTATGAACGCATGGGGGGCAAGCTGCAAACCGAAGTCTATTTGTGTCGGCTTTCGCAAGCCGCTATTCTTCACCATGTTTCCTGACAATCAACCGGCTAAAAACAATCTCGATTTAATCTTGGTTTTACTGATCTCTTTTGGTCTGCTGATTAGCGGTGCGCTCACTGGCACGTTTATCGCCTACCCGCTGTTAGCCGCGCTCGTGCTACTCTCACTAGCGCTGATGCGACGAGAATTTTCCGCGCGATCGCTCTTCTATATGGCGGTAACAGGTGCGCGTCAATCGCTGCCTGTGGTCAACATTTTGCTGCTCATTGGAGCAATTACGGCGGTTTGGATGGCCGCAGGCACTGTTCCCGCGCTGGTGTATTACGGCACGGGTCTAATCTCGGCTCGTTTCTTTATTCTTTGGGCTTTTTTGCTCACTAGCGGGGTTTCTGTTTTATTGGGCACGTCTTTTGGCGCAGCAGGCACTATTGGCATTGCTCTGATGGTGATGGCGCGTAGCGGCGGGGCAGATGTAAATCCGGTAGCGGGGGCGATTATTGCAGGCGCTTTTGTGGGCGATCGCTGCTCGCCTATGTCTTCTAGCGCTCACTTAGTCGCTAGCATTACCGGCACGTCTTTATACAGCAATCTGCGCAATATGGTAGTCAGCAGCCTGTGGCCGATGGCGATCGCGCTGTTGTTTTATACCGGCCTATCGCTGCTTCATCCGATGGCGATTTCTGATCAAGTGCTCACGGCTGAACTAGCTCAAGCTTTTAATCTTTCTCCGATTGTGCTCTTACCGGCATTGGTGATTCTGTTGCTGGCGATGCTGCGGGTGAATGTAAAGCTAGCGATGCTGGTAAGCATTGGCTTGGGAGTGGCACTAGCCCATAGTCTTCAGCACTATACTTGGCTTAACATCATCCAATTTACGCTAGTTGGCTATCACCTCGATCAAGTCACCCCGCTCCAATCAATTCTTCTCGGCGGCGGTTTGCTGCCGATGGCTAAAGCGACGCTGATTGTTCTATTATCCACCGCCTTTGCCGGAATTTTTGCCGGTAGCCGCATTCTCTCCTTTGTGAATGCTTGGCTCAGCCGCGATCGCACTCAGCCGCAGATCGCCTGTGCCACAGTTTTAATTGCGATCCTCTCAAATCTCTTTGGCTGCACTCAGACGATTGCAATTTTGCTTACGGGGCAAATTATGCAGCCCCATTACGCCAACAAAGAACAGCTTGCTCTCGCTTTGGAAGACACCGCCGTTGTGATAGCACCTCTGATTCCTTGGAACATTGCCGGACTGATCCCGGCGACCGTCTTAGCGGTTGGCCCCGGCTTTATTCCCTATACCGCCTATCTCTTACTGTTACCCCTATTCTTTGCTAGCAAAGGCTATTGACAGCTCACCCAAAGCCTTGCTAGAGAAAACTAGGACTTATTTTGAACTACATTTAATGGCTAATCGTTTAGCAGTTTTCTCAATTTGAGCGACCTGATTGCCTCAGCCAATCGGCTAAAGCCTCGATTCCATCAAAATCTAACAGCGCTTCATTCAAATCGGTTAACTGCTCTGGTGAGAGTTCATTTACGCTTTGCTGAAGCTCAGCGGGTAAGACGCCTAGCGTTCGGGTCAAGATGCGGTTGATGAGCGATCGCTGCCGTCTCAGGTTTTCTAACCTCTCCTGTTCAACACCTTCAATTCGTCCTCGTTCTAGCCCTCGCTGTAAGCCCTGCTGCAAGCCTTCCTTGACGCCTTCCTGGCGCGAACTATTAACCACATTATTCATGTCCCGATAATACTTAAGGCTGTTGTTATAAACCTCCTGCTCTGTCGGTGAAAAGTTGGCTATTTCTGCAATCTCAAAAAGCTGAAGGAAAACAGGATCTTGAAACGGTTGAGGGCGATCATCTAAGTCTGGTAAATGCCTCGGTCGTGCCTCAGGGTAAAGTGGTTTTGCTAAAATAGCTTTGTCGAATAGTAGGGTTTCGAGATGGAATGTCCCTTTTGCGAGCATCCCAAAGCACACAGGCATAGCAAAACAAGCAACGGCCATCAACGATATCGATG
>JBGTIK010000328.1:0-6086 GCA_041745715.1 Phormidesmis sp. | reverse complement strand
ACCAAAGTCGCCATATCAGCTCAAACGTAGGACAGGCGCAGGAATGGTTTCCACCGCAGAGAAAGTAAAGACGGGCTACATCACTCAAATTATTGGCCCCGTATTAGACGTAAAATTTCCAGGCAACTCACTGCCCAATATTTATAACGCGCTTAAAATTACCGGCACCAACCCCGCCGGAGCAGAAGTTTCCGTTACCTGTGAAGTGCAGCAGTTGCTAGGCGACTCCCAAGTTCGTGCAGTTTCGATGAGCACGACCGATGGGCTCGTGCGCGGTATGAAAGTTGAAGATCTAGGCGCACCGATTAGCGTCCCGGTGGGCAAAGCCACCCTGGGCCGCATTTTTAACGTATTGGGCGAACCCGTCGATGAAAAAGGGCCAGTCAATGCTGAAAGCTCTTTGCCTATTCACCGCGACGCGCCTAAGCTGATTGATCTTGAAACCAAGCCCTCCGTTTTTGAAACTGGCATCAAAGTAGTCGATTTGCTCGCGCCCTATCGACGGGGTGGCAAGGTCGGCCTTTTTGGCGGCGCAGGTGTTGGCAAAACTGTACTCATTCAAGAGCTGATCAATAACATCGCGAAAGAGCACAGCGGTGTATCTGTGTTTGGCGGCGTCGGCGAACGCACCCGTGAAGGCAATGACCTCTACAACGAATTTATCGAATCTGGTGTGATCAACGCTGACGACTTGAGCCTTTCTAAAGTGGCCTTGGTCTACGGTCAAATGAACGAGCCACCTGGCGCTAGAATGCGCGTGGCGCTGTCGGCCCTGACAATGGCTGAATACTTCCGCGATGTCAACAAGCAAGACGTACTGCTTTTTATCGACAACATTTTCCGCTTTGTCCAAGCCGGTTCTGAAGTATCGGCGCTGCTAGGCCGGATGCCGTCTGCGGTAGGCTATCAGCCCACCCTCGGTACTGACATGGGCGATTTGCAAGAGCGCATTGCTTCGACCACTGAAGGATCCATCACCTCCATTCAGGCCGTTTACGTCCCGGCAGATGACCTCACTGACCCGGCCCCAGCTACGACATTTGCTCACTTAGACGCAACCACGACGCTTTCACGGGCGCTAGCTTCCAAAGGCATTTACCCAGCGGTCGATCCTCTGGACTCCACTTCTACCATGCTTCAGCCGGATATCGTCGGCGCTGAGCACTATGATACTGCGCGGGCTGTGCAGTCTACGTTGCAGCGCTATAAAGAGCTTCAGGACATCATCGCTATTTTGGGCCTTGATGAGCTTTCTGAAGAAGATCGTCAGGTTGTAGCGCGGGCTCGCAAGATTGAGAAGTTCCTTTCTCAGCCTTTCTTTGTCGCAGAAGTCTTCACTGGTAGCCCTGGTAAATACGTCACCTTAGAAGATACTATCAAGGGCTTCAATATGATTCTTGATGGCAAGCTCGATGACATTCCTGAGCAAGCCTTCTACCTCAAAGGCGGTATTGAAGAAGTGATTGAAGCAGCTGAAAAGATGAAAGCTGAAGCCGCTTAACCGAAGCCGTCTGGAAAGCTGTCTGGGCCGACCGTAAATCCCCTCTTCGGAGGGGCGTACCTTATTTTTGAAACGCTATGTCTTTAGTTGTGCGCGTGGTTGCGCCTGATAAAACAGTTTGGGATGATGAAGCCGAAGAGGTGATTTTACCCAGCACGACCGGTCAGTTGGGCATTTTGAGTGGTCACGCACCGCTATTGACGGCCTTGGATACGGGTGTGCTCAGAGTAAGAGCAACTGGCGACAGTAAAGAGTGGACAGCAATAGCCCTCATGGGCGGCTTCGCTGAAGTCGAAGAAGATGAGGTGACGATTTTGGTCAACGGCGCAGAGCGCGGCGATAGCATTGATCTTACCGAAGCGGAAAAAGCTTATGAGGCCGCTAGAGCCAAGTCAGAAAGCGTTTCGGGAGATGACCGCAAAGCGGCGATGCAAGCCAGAAATGCGCTAAAAAAGGCGCGGGCTCGTTTGCAGGCCGCAGGTGGCAACGCTTAGCCTCTAGTTAAGGTGTCGATTTAACTTATTAAGCAATTTCTTCCAATTAATAACCTAGTTAAGCGCATTGAACGGTTTTGTTCAGTGCGCTTTGCTTTATATTTTTGCTTTATATTTTTGTTGGAGGCTCTAACCGACTGAAGGCGACTAAGGGAAAATCGAGTGTTTGCGTAATTTTGCGGGCTGATGCTGATGCTTTTATGAAGATGCTTTTATGCCGATGCCAAATCTTAACCAGATTGCTAGCTTGGAAGTGTCAGTACTTAAGTGAGCTTACGGACTTGGCCATTTTGCGTTTTTCCGCCGGAACTCAAAACTATGCTAGTGGATAAATATCTAGAAGATCTTAGAAGCAAAGGCTACTGTCGCAATTGTAGAACGCACAAGCTGACAGATAACGTCGTCGCCAAAGACGAGGTAGTGGCGTTTCATCACTGTATCAACTGCGGCTTTCAGTATCGAGACACTGAGGATTCTAAAAAGTTCTACGACGACAAGTACGACAACAAAACGCCCGCAGACGATCAGCCTTGGGGACAAGGTAGCTTCGTTCTTATACTGATGCTCATTACGATTGTGGTGATTCAGGTTGCCAACCGTCAAGAGCAGACTGAAACTGTTCAGCCGGTCGGTCAAATTGAGCAACTTCGCCGCTAAACAGCTAATTACTGTCTTGAATAAGCCATTCAGGCGTCGGTCGCTCGATGGCGCTAAGAAGACTTCCTGAAACAACGTGAATTTTCACGGAAGTAGCGTCGGCTGCGCCTGTGTCAGTTTCTGAGACACCATTGGCTACCGGCGAATCGGCGATAGTGCGCACATATCGCTGATTGCCCGAAAAATCGGCCGCCCCGACTGCAAGCTGATAGGATTTGCCAGCGGCGGTCAAATCAACTAGAACGGCGGGTTCTGCCAAGCCAAATTCTGCTAGATCGCCAGCCTCTACAGTCAGGGTTTTAATGGTTGGACTCTCAATTTGATTGAGCAAAAAGGCCACCGCGCCGCCTTCAGCAATAGCGCTTTGGGGTGATGTCATTTGCCAAGTGTCGTCGTCATTTTTACGAAACACCAGTGACTCTCCAGGACGCTTGAGCGCAACTTGTTCAACATCCGCTTCAGCAAATGGAAACAGCTTCTCGCCTGCTATTTCGGCATTGTTTGCTGGATTTCTGGCTGAATTTCCGTTTGAGGGCTCAGGTAAGGCGGTTGACGCTGATTCAGAGCGAGAGGAGCGGCCTTCAAACCATAAGACGCTGCCGCCTAGTGCGATCGCGCCTATCACCAACCCTAGCGTAGAGCGCTTGAGCATCACCATGTCTCCCTTAGCGCCGCCGCGCCCATAGTACACCCGATCCAATCAGCCCGACTAATGGAAACACGACTAGCGACAGCAACATCAGCAAAATCTGCTGCATCACCGTCAGATTAAATCGGCGGTTGGTCGCTTCTTTCGGACGAATCGAGAGCGTCGCATTATCCACCTTACTCAACCAGTTCACCGAATTCAAAAACACATCGCCATTGAGCTGCTGATTAAATAACCCATCGGTCGCAAAGCTAGAGGTACCAATCACCACCATTCGACTTTCGGCAGTCGGCAAATCTGAGCTGTTGGCGGTAATTTCGCCAGCATTAGTCTCGTCATCGGTAGTTTTATCAGCATTAGCATTAGTTTCGGCAGCCGCATCCGTGATTGCGGAATCCTCCGCTGAAGTTGGCTTTTCTGCCTCTGGCTGGCCTGACTCTGTCACCACTGCCGGACGAGAAAGCGCTACGCCAATCGCAAACGGGCCTTCAGGCGCTTTGTTTGGATCGACTGCAATGTCGCCTTCGGTAACAGGCTGCGCGTGGCTATTTTGAGCAGTAAAGAGCAAAGGTGTTTCAGTAATATTGCTCACTTCTCGAATTTGTAGCGGGCGTACCACCGGAAAAAACGATCGGCTATTACCAAAGGCTTGCGTAATTGGATGATCGCCATAGTCAGTGACCAATGGAGCCGCCGGGCCAAGCCCTACGAGCTGGCCGCCACCAGACGTATCAATCACCAGCGCATTTTCAGGCACCACACCCCACTGGCTCAGTAGCACCTCTAGCCCAGTTTTTACTTGCGGATCGACCATTACAAAGACGCTGCCGCCCGCTTCTAAATAGTTTCTAACGGCAACCACTTCATTGTTAAACAGCGCTTTTTTGGCCCCGGCCACGATCAGCACATCAGCATCTGGCGGTACGGTTCCGGTATTGACTAAGTTCAGAGCTTCTACCGTATAATTCTCGTCCTTCAAGCGGCTAGCCGCTTCAAAAAAACCGGCCTTGGAGTTATCAATCGCGTACTCTTCATGCCCCTGTAAAAAGTACACGACACTGGTATTAGCTTGGCTAAGCTGAGCCAGTTTGTTGGTGAGCTGCCTTTCGGTCAGGGGCTCTTGCGGGCCGAGCCGCTGCACCAACAAATCGCGATCAGATTTGCCCGCTTTGAGCCCCTCGCCCGTGCGCAAATATACCTCTGAACCCGTCTCTACGCCTAGCTCCTGAGCTAGCTGCGGCTCCGCAAACGGATCGACATAGCGGTAGGTAAAGTCTGGATTGAGGCGATGGTAATTTTCCAACAGCTTTTGATCAATCGGGTTCGACGCTTGGCTAAACACCAGCGCTTCAGTGGGCTTTTCGAGGCTTTGTACGACCGCCTGTGAGCTAGGTGAAAGCGTCAGAAGCTGCCCTTCGGTCAAATCGGTGCGACTGTCGTAGCGTGCGCCCAAAAAATTCACAATGCCGAGAATTACCAGCACTGATAGGACTGAAACAACGGCGTTGGTACCCGCCTGAGTCGAGCGACTTTGCCAAAAGCGAACAGCAGAGCGATCTTTAGATCGCTCTTTAGACGCACTAGACGCACTGAAATCATAGGTTGCAATACTGGCTACCATGAGCAGCGCTCCCGCGACTAACAAGGCCACTGAAACTAGCGTCCAGCCGTTGAGCAGACCCACAACAAGGCCAGCGGTGACTAGGGCTAGTCCTGGCCAGACTAAATACTTCAAGACTTTAGGCATTTTTTTCATGGCTTAAGACCGCTGAAAACGTAGGGTATCGATGGACTGGGCAGTGAGAAAGATGCCGAGCACAATGTAGCTCAAAAACAAAATCAGTCCGCTGGTGTCGAAAATGCCTTGCACAAAGTCGGTGTAGTGCGCAAGTAAAGAAAGGTGGCTAAGGGCATCACCCGCAATACCGGGAATATTGGCAATAGCATCAATTACCCATAGCAGCAGCACTAGGCCAAATGTCATGATCGCCGCCAGCACCGTACTCGACGACAGCGACGAAATAAACATGCCGAGTGACAGCACCCCCGCTGCGAGCAGCAACAGCCCCGCATGGCCTAATAAAAACACTGAAGGCGGAAATGCGGGCTGACTAGAGGCAAAGGCGATCGCCTCAGCGATCATAATCGGCAGCAGCATCACCGTATAAAACGTCACGACCCCAAGCAGCTTGCCGAGTGCCACAATCCAGTTCGTCAGCGGCGAAGTAGCCAATAGCTCCAGCGTGCCTTGCTTGCGTTCTTCGGCATACAGCCCCATTGAAAGCATTGGCAACACAAACATCGACAGTGATCCTAATAGATTGAGATAAATCTGCAAGAACTCATAGGGCAAGTCTATTTTTTGCGCCCCTGCCCCGAGCTGATCCGCTGCGGCGGCTTGGGCAATTAACCCTTGCGGAGAGAGCAGCAGCGCCACTAAAAACAATCCGCCAATCAGCCAAAAGACCACTGCAATAATGTAGGCCAGCGGCGAAGTAAAGTAGCTTTGCAGCTCTCGCCGATAGATCGCCAGCAAATTGCTTAGTAAAATTTTCATGCCATCTCGTCCTCTTCAATCACCGCTGTTTCAGGCGTTTCAGATATTTCGGGCGTTTCGGACATCCCCTGATCGCTGGGCCCTAGATCTAAAACCGGCTCCTGCATTGTCAGATTAATAAACACATCTTCCAAGCTAGCGCGGCTGCGGCTCAGCCCAAACAAATCCAATCCGTGAGTAACCACTGTCGTCGCTATAGCGCTGCCCAAATCTTCAGTGCCCCCGGTC
>JBGTIK010000327.1:0-7247 GCA_041745715.1 Phormidesmis sp. | reverse complement strand
CGCCTCGGACGGCGGCAATCGCTATTTTCGATTTGAATTCTGGACTGTACTGGCGGCGTTTTTTGCTCATGAATAACTCCTATCATTTTTTGAGTGATTCAGAGCTTAACGACCTGTCTAGTTTTTGGGGTCCACTATAGTCATAGACTAAGCAGTCATAGACTAAGCAGTCATAGAGCAATATTGTTTGGTAATAGTTACGCTCTAATCAGAATCTAATCAGGATTGGCTGAAATTATCCGCTAAAGATTTCAACCTGCCGAGATAAAACCACGATTACTTTCACCCGTGAGTGTGCGGATGCCACTTTACTAACCGTTATATAAAGGTACCTCTGCTACACGCCTCTCTTATCAAGAGTCTGTAAGTTTTTTACAAAATATCTGTATGTTTGCTCTAACTTATGAGCATTACCTATGAGCGTTAAGAACACGATGAGATCCCAAAGGCACTACATCAGACTCGGCGATCGCGCTCAATATCATAAATCGCTTTTTCCCAGCACCACTGCTCTGGGCGAGCAGGATTACGAGCGCTGATATCGCTGACGAGCCTTTGGGCTACGGCTGCATTGCCGCCGACTAAGCGCAAAAGCTGTTTGCGAGTGCCTCTAGCGACACCGCGACCGCGCTGAATACTGCTATGCCCTCTATTACCTATTGATCGTGAGCGAGTAGGTCGATTAATCGGTAGCCGATAGCCTGTGAGCCAGCTAGTGAGGGCCAGAAAAAGCGCGATCGCCAATAAAATAGGTAAAAGGGACATAGACACTTAAATTTAATGCAGCGAAAAAGTAGGATTTCACAAGTAGCGACTTTTCGATCATATTAGAATCGCTGCTTTTCATCTTTAATTAGGCTTTGGTTAACATCAGTTAGCGCGGCGGCTTGTTTCTGATTTTTGGCTTTAATCTACCGCTATAAAACCTCTTTTTGCTATGAATGATCGCGCTGAAGCAATTTTACGATTTTGGTTTGGTGAACCTCATAAGCCGGAGCATGGCCACTATCGCAAAGCTTGGTTTATCAAAAATGATGACTTTGATACCCAGATCCGTCAGCGCTTTATCAGCGACTATGACAAAGCCGCCGCTGAGGAATATACCGATTGGATCGCTCATCCCGACTGTGCGGTGGCTTTGCTACTGCTGCTCGATCAGTTTCCCCGCAACCTGTTTCGCGGTCAGCCTCAGAGCTTTGCGACTGATCCCAATGCGCTCAGCGTGGCTCAGCACTTAGTCACCACCGGCGCAGACAAAGCGCTGATCCCAGTCCATCGTTTTTTTGTCTATCTGCCGTTTGAGCACAGTGAAAACATTGAGCACCAACACCAATGCGTTCAGCTCATGCAAACCTTTATAAATGAATTTCCCGATCTCGATGACGGACTCAAAGGCGGACTAGACTATGCTATTCGCCATCAGAAAGTGATTCAACGCTTTGGCCGATTTCCCCACCGCAATGAGATTTTGGGGCGGCAGAGTACGCCAGCCGAAATAGAATTTTTACAGCAGCCCGGATCGCGATTTTGACTGGATGCTGGCAAGCCCTAATGGATAAAGTGCTAGCAAGTCCTACTGACGATCTACGACATACTGTAACCACAGTGAAGCAGTCAGACCCATAAAGTGGGCAAACATTGTGTTAATAACTGAAAAAACGACGGCAATGTCAGCAGCATTAATAAACGCTGAGCTGTCTTGAGAAATTCCGCCAAAGGTTGCAACCTGCCTGAGCGCTCTGAGCCATAGCGTTGCGACCATGGCCTCTGCGCCAATAATTGTTAGCAGCATTCCGAGCATACTGATCAAAATGCCGAGACGAACTGCTTGAGCGGCATCTTTGGGTTTAGGCCGTAAATCGGGATTGCTAGTGCGCAGCCTGCGGCCTAAGCGAACATAGCGAAAGCCCCAAAAGGCACTGATGAAGATAAAGACAACGCCTGACGCTTGAAATAAGTCGGCGCTGGCATTAGAAAGACTGGTATTGGGCTCTAGCGCATTGACCACAAACAGCAAGCTAGAAATAACGCCCACTACTACTTGCGCCCATAAACTGACCCAACCAATCAGGCGAAAGTTGGTGGCTATGCGGCGGATGGCCGGGGGGAGGGCGTAACCGAGTTCACCAGTCATGGGCGTTGCTCTGCTGAATAGCACCCTTATGTTAATACGAATTTCTGTGAATACGAGTTTATGAATTAGTTTGTGAATTGCGCAGACGCGGCAAAATAGAGTCGATGGGATTTATTTAGAGTTTTGGCAGTATGCAGACAGCAATAGGGCATGGATTGGAGTTGCAAGGCGCTGAGCCACGGGGCCTAGAACCACTGAGATTAGAAGCTTACAAAGATCAGGTAAGTGATCTGATCGCGCGCCACCGGCATCGGGTGGATTATTTGGCGATTCGACTAGAGCGATCGCAAGGCGCTCAGGTGCGATTGCGCAACGATCAGCCCGAAGGCTTGAGTGAAGATATTTCAATTGGTGGTCAGGTGCGGGCTTGCTACAAAGGCGGCTGGGGATTTGCGAGCTTTAATCGCTTGGTGGATTTGGCGGTACGGATGGAGGATGCCATTACTTCCGCGCGGCTGATTGGTGACGACATCACTCGCCTCGCCCCGATTGAAATTGTTCAAACTCGCTGCGTTTTGCCCCTAACAGGTACCGATCCACGGTTAGTGCCATTAGCTGACAAAAAAGTGCTGTGCCACCACTACACCGACATTTTACGCAGCACCCACCAAGACATTGCCTCAACGAGCGTGCGCTACGAAGACAGCTATCAGGAAATTTTGCTGATGACTTCTGAAGGCACGATGATTGAACAGGGCTGGATGGATTTAGAAATGCGCTTTGCCGCCACGGCTCGTCAAGGCGACAAGGTGCAGACCGGCAGAGAAACCATCGGCTCACGCAGCGCTTACGAAGATGTGCTGGGCCTAGAGCAAAAGGTCAAAACAGCAGGCGATCGCGCTGCCCTCTCACTCACCCTACCCCCAGCTAGAGGCGGCGTTTACACCGTCGTGATCGATCCGATTTTGAGCGGCCTGTTTGTCCATGAAGCCTTTGGCCACCTCTCCGAAGCCGACATGATCTATGAAAATCCAGAGCTGCTAGAAACCATGACTTTAGGCCGACGATTCGGCCCTAAAAATCTGCAAATATTTGATGGCGCAGCGCCTACCGGTCATCGCGGTAGCTACTTTTATGACGACGAAGGCACCCCGGCAACCACTACGCAGCTGATTACCGACGGCGTACTTACGGGCCGCTTGCACTCACGCGCTACCGCTGGCGAACTCGATGAACAGCCCACTGGCAACGCCCGCTGCCTTAACTATCACTACTCGCCTTTGGTGCGCATGACCAATACCTGGATTGAGCGCGGCGATACCCCAGTTGCCGATTTGTCCTCCGGTATTAAAGACGGCATTTACGCCTGTAATTGGATTGGCGGTGAAACCAACGGCGAACTGTTTACCTTCACGGCGGGTGAAGCTTGGATGATTCGAGATGGCAAAGTCGCCGAACCCGTGCAAGAAGTGACGCTTTCGGGCAATGTCTTTAGCACATTGGCCAATATTGAAGCGATTGGCGATGACTTTTATTGGGATGAGTCGGGTGGCTGCGGCAAAGGCGGGCAGAGCGGGCTAGCGGTCGGCTGCGGCGGGCCGAGCCTGCGGATCAAAGACGTGGTGATTGGTGGCGAAAGTGTCTGATCCGCAGCAGCCGATCCAAACAAAGTCATCTCGGCCCCATTTACGGCTGTATCTCGACACCGCCGAAGTCGCACAGTGGAAAACCTGGCTACCGAGCGGGCTTTTTTACGGAGTGACCTGCAATCCTCTGTTAGTTCAGCGGGCGGGGGTTAGCTGTCAGCCAGATGTGCTGATTCGCTTAGCGCGAGAAGCGTTTGCCTTGGGCGCTCAGGAAGTGCATTTGCAGCCATGGGGCGATTCTGTTGCACAACTGTCAGCGATTGGCAGACAGTTTGCTCAGGCAGATCGCCGCATTGTGGTAAAACTGCCCGCTACGCAAATCGGTACAGCCGCTGCGTCAGGGCTGATTGGAGAGGGGATTCCGGTGACCCTCACGGCGCTGTATGAAGTGCATCAGGCGGCGATCGCGGCAGCGATTGGAGCTAGCTACATTGCGCCGTACTTAGGCCGAATTAACGATGCGGGGCGAGACGGTCGTGGTGAGATTGCCAAAATGAAGCAGGTGCTGAATGGCGTGAGATCTCAGACGCGAATTTTGACGGCCAGTATTCGAGATGTCGAAGATATTTCGGTGCTAGCGGCGCACGGCGTAGATACGTTTACGTTTTCTGAGGCGATCGCCCAAGCTCTTTTCAACGTCCCGGCCACTATCAGCGCCACTGCCGCCTTTGAACAAGCCGCTAAACAGGCCATTTAAATTCTAGCTAGGTGAATCCTAATAGATCCATGAACAATATCTATGAACAATCTGTTTTTATCCAAGCCAATACCGCTACGGTAGAGCGCTGCTTTACCGACCAAAAGCTGATGCATCAATGGCTGAATCCTGCGTTAATCTGTGAACCGGTTGGCAGTTGGAAAACGACGGTGGGCAGCAAATTTAACTTTAGGCTGAAGCTGCCGGTACTGGCTCCAACGCTGCCGAGTACGGTAGTAGAACGTGAGCCGGGATTGATTGTGTGGGCGTTTGATGGTTTTTTTCGGGGGCGCGATCGCTGGCAATGCCAGCTTGAAACCCAAAACGCTATCCAAGGCACCTGCTTACTGAACCGCTTTGAATTCACAATTCCAAATCCGCTGGTGAACTTTGGCTTTCAGAAGCTTGCTGCGAGCTGGACAAAAAAGGACATGGAAAGTCAGCTACAACGATTGAAACAAGTCGCTGAAAGCCAGGAAAAACGCTAAAGACAGATTTACCGATAGATTGAAAGCTCAGCCGGACAACTGTAAACTTTGAGTATCGTAAGGCGTTAAAAATATGGTGAAAGTTGTTGGGATTGGTGGCAGCTTGAGAACAGACTCCTACAGTATGCAGGCGCTGCATCTAGCCGCTGAGCGAGTCAAAAATTTAGGTGCAGAGGTACAGGTACTCGATCTCAAAGCAATGGATTTGCCCTTTTGCGATGGGGGCGGTGACTACCCTGACTATCCTGATGTAGAGGTTTTGCGCACAGCGGTAGCCGCAGCCGATGCGCTAATTTTGTCAACGCCTGAATATCACGGTAGCGTCAGCGGGGTGATTAAAAATGCTTTGGATCTGATGAGCTTTGATCAGCTCAGCGATAAAGTAACGGGCTTTATTAGCGTTTTGGGTGGGCAATCCAATAGCAATGCGCTCAACGATATGAGAGTGATTATGCGGTGGGTACATGCCTGGACAATTCCTGAACAAATTGCCATCGGCCAAGCCTGGAAAGCCTTTGATAAATCTGGCAACCTAGTAGATGAAAAGCTCTCACAGCGGCTAGACGAATTTGCTAAAAGTCTCGTAGAAAATACGAAAAAGCTGAAGAATATTGCGTAACTGAAACGACAATGTAAATTTAAGGAATAGAAGAATCGGCTAGAGAGATGGAAAGAATCATTCTCAGCCGTGAATATTTGCACTCAGTCGCCAGAATTCTCTCACAAAAATTCTTCGGCATTGCCTAGCACGAGGGGTTGCCGACAAAATTACCATGTAATTTTCGACACATACAACACTAAGCCGTCGCCAAAGATTGGCTTAGCCCGTCAGCAAATCTTCTTCTGGAAAGTGAATCGCGCTAGGACTAGGATCGCCCACAATGGCGGACATTAGCAGCAAAACGCCCACCCGACCAATGTACATAATCGTGACAATGAAGAGCTGACCCATCGTCGAAAGATCGGCTGTGATACCAGTAGAAAGGCCCACCGTCGCAAAGGCAGAAACCGCTTCAAACAACAGGCTAATAAAGGTAATGCCCGGATCGCTGAGTGAAATACAGGTGGTGATAATGACTACAACAATAATTGAACCCACTACTACCGAGAGCGCCTTCAGCACTCGGATGGCTGGAATTTGACGCTGATAGCAGTTAACTTCTTCTTTGCCTCTCAGGGCTGCTTGGGTACACACTAGCAAAATCCGCGCTGTTGTTGTTTTGATACCGCCACCCGTACTGCCGGGGCTAGCACCTATAAACATCAACGCGATCATCGTAAATAGCGAACTCGCCTCCATTTTGCCAATATCAATGGAATTAAAGCCAGCCGTGCGCGCTACCACTGACTGAAAGGCTGCCAGCAATACTTTCACATTCAAGCCTCTATCTGCTAGCGTCGCCGGATTGTCATATTCTATTGCTAAAAACGCCACTGTTCCTATCAACAGTAAAGCCGCAGTCGTGCTCGTTACAACTTTAAAATGCAGCGAAAACACCGTTCGCTGCTTGCGACGACGCAGCCGATTTTGCAGCCACATCAAAGCTTCCATAATCACCTGATAGCCGATTCCGCCGAAAATAATCAGCGCCGAAATCACTGCCATCGGCCACACATCTTCGGCATAGCCCACCAAACTATCGGGAAACAGCCCAAATCCGGCATTATTAAAGGCACTGACGCTGTGGAAAAGGGAGAGCCAGAGCGATCGCCTCAAGCCAAATTCCCCTATAAATGTTGGGATCAAACAAAATGCTCCCGTCAGCTCCAAAATCAACGTCACCGAAACAATCGAAATCAGCAGCTTCTTCACATTTGCTAGCTCTGCTGTTTCCATTGCCTGCTGAATCGCTAACCGATCTTTGAGCCCCAACCGCCGACCAATTAGCAATAGTAACAAGGTCGTTGCGGACATGTATCCCAGCCCGCCAAGCTGAATCAAAATCAAGACCACCACTTGGCCAAATGATGAAAAATACGTGCCCGTATCGACCACCACTAAGCCCGTTACACAGACCGCCGAGGTTGAGGTGAACAGAGCCGTTAGCGGACTATTCCAGTCGCCGCTGACTAAAGAAATCGGCAACATTAGTAGTAGTGTACCAGCGGTAATTACCGCCAAAAAGCCAAGGCAAATGGTTCTAGAAACGGTCATAGCAGAGATATCACATTGGACCAATCCAGCATATCTTCCATTAATACACCCCACATTCCGCCCTTTGAAGTGTCACACTCAGGTATTAATGATAGAGCCCTGTTTTGGAAAGACTTTCATGGCTTAGCAGTTCAAATGAACTAAGTCATAAAAATTCTCAATTAAGGTTAACTATTGAGAACCATGC
>JBGTIK010000326.1:0-10036 GCA_041745715.1 Phormidesmis sp. | reverse complement strand
CGGGGTGCCGGTAAGCATGATCTTTCCTTCGGCCAGCAGGTAGGCACGGTCTGTAATCGAAAGGGTTTCCTGCACGTTATGGTCTGTTATCAGGATGCCGATGTTACGGAGTTTTAATCTGGCAACAATGCTTTGTATTTCTTCTACGGCTATAGGGTCAACGCCTGCAAAAGGCTCATCTAAAAATAAAAAATCTGGCCCTTGCACACCCGATGCCAAGGCTCTAGCAAGTTCAGTGCGCCGCCGTTCACCGCCTGACACCTGAATGCCTAAAGAATTCTTGACGGTTTCCAGGCGGAATTCTTTGAGCAGATGTTGAAGGCGATCGCTGCGCTCATGAAACGGCACCCCCGTTTGCTCCATCACTAGCCGCAGATTATCCTGCACGCTGAGATTGCGAAAAATGCTGGCCTCTTGAGCCAAATAGCCAATGCCGAGCCGAGCCCGCTGATACATGGGCAGATCGGTAATGTCGCGATCAGCTAGCGTCACCTTGCCCACATCCGGCCGTACCAGCCCAGTAGCCATATAAAAAGTTGTGGTTTTGCCCGCTCCATTTGGCCCCAAAAGGCCGACAATTTCCCCTTGAGACACGGACAAAGTGACCCCTTTCACCACCGTGCGCTTACCGTATGTCTTTTGCACGTTTTCGAGCGCAAGCTTCAAAGTAGGGGCTTCCTGTATTGGGCCAGGTATTGAACCAGTTTGCTCAGATTTTATCAGAGAGAACGCCATGATACACCCCAGATATACGCCATATTCGCGACTATCGAATAGAGCTAAGTTCGTCAGGTAATTCAGGCGGCGGCGCGGGAATTGAAAGGGGCGCAGGCGCAGCCTCGACGGTAGGCGCAGGATTGGGCTCTTCCGGCAAGTTGTAAACCGCTTCTACTTGGCTATTAGCCGCTGGCGTGGCGACAAACCGGCCCTCCGTAATTAGATAGGTCACCGTTTCAGCTTTTAGGGTATTGCCCTCTTGATCGACATACACATTGCCGCTCAGCACGATTCGCTGCTCCCGGCTGTAGTACTGAGCTTGGGCAGAAGTTGAGAATATTTGGCGATTGGGATAATCAATGCGCACATTACCGATGGCGGTGACGATGCCCGTATTGGAATTAGCTTCGACGCGAGCTGCTCGCATTTGAATCGCCCCGCCCGAGGTGCCGCTCGATTGGGCTTGAACCGGTAGGGCGGTAGGCCAGGAACTTTTTTGGGAGATCTGGGAGATCAAGGGCAGGGTGAGCGCGATCGCACTAGCGACCATCAGCCGCCGTAAGCGTCTACTCCACCTAGATTGCGATCGCCCAGACATTTGCCAAGACATTTTTAAAAGCACAATAATAAAGATCGACTCATCAGGAACTAGGCTCTATAGCCATACTAAAAACAGATACCCGACAAACCCTTCCGGCTCAGACCGCTTTACCAACTGGCAGAGGTTTACCAACTGGCAGAGAAAATGGGCAAATACAGGTGGCAGCGCACAGGGGCCAAAAATTACCAATCCCTATCTATACCTTAATCTGAAACCCACTGAATATGAGGTAAGGGCTGAGGCAAATCTGCCATTAGTGCCGCGACCCCTTCAGGCCCAGCCGTTTGCACCAATGACAGCCATGCTATGGCCTGATCCACCAAGTCTTCGACCGCAACCTGTTCATAGCTAGGCTCAAACTTTTGCAGCCGACTAATCCCCTCACCCAGCAAAATCGCGCCTCCGCGCCAGTTGAGATTGCCTAAGTGATAAAACGCCACCGCTATCTGCAAAATGCCTTGATAAAAAGGCTTGTCAACCGTCTCAGCCACCATCCAAATCGCTTCTAAGGTGTCATGGCAGGCATAAAAATCGCCTCGATTAAATTCATCGATACCTTGCGCAAACGGCGGGTTTGAAAAAGATGGGTTTGAAGCAGACATGGGCATAGTGAATTTATGTTTAATTTTCTTGATATATAGCTATTTCAGTCAAATATCAGCCCAATGACTTTTCATGAATTGGCACATCATCCAGTATTGCTAAGTCTAAGGTGATATCCTCCTCACTTAGTAGCTTTAGTCGCTAGCCGAGGCGAGTCGCTAGCTAGGTGATGCGAGTCGAAATCTATTCATAGTGTTAGGAGTGAGCAGCGTGGTGATTTCTTCAGTTAAGCGTAGCCGTAATGTTGATCGCGGTGTTGATCGCCAGATTGACGGCCAGCAACCCCCCTTAGATCAATCAGACCAAATCGATCAGCAGTGCTTTAATCCGATCCCGACGACTCGGTGCCTGGTGCAGCCATTGCCCGCTGCGCCCTTATTTGGCACTGATGGCATTCGTGGGCAAGCGGGGACGTTGCTGACCGCGCCGCTGGCGACTCAAGTTGGTTTTTGGGCAGGCCAAGTTCTGCGCTGTCACGGTGAAACGGGGCCGGTGATTTTGGGGCAAGACTCCCGTAACTCTAGCGACATGCTGGCCGCTAGTCTGGCGGCGGGCCTGACCACAGCAGGGCTAGAAGTGTGGAACATGGGCCTTTGCCCAACGGCGGCAGTGGCGCATTTAGCGATGGGCAATGCGGGTGGAATCATGATTTCCGCTAGCCACAACCCACCTGCTGATAACGGCATCAAGTTTTTTGGCTCTGATGGCACCAAGCTTTCGAGTGCGTTGCAGCAGCAGATTGAGGCGGCGCTGCGAGGCCAAGGTCTACCCAATACATCGCTATGCAGCCCTGAAGAAACGACGAGCATTCAGTGGGGCCGAGTCTATCAGCGCCCAGATTTGGTTGAGCGCTATGTCGATTTTCTCCATCAGCCTTTTCAGCCACATCCTGACTTGAGCGGCCTGCGAATTGTGCTCGATTTGGCTTGGGGCGCAGCAACGCGGGTGGCTAAGCAGGTGTTTGAAGCGACGGGGGCAGAGGTGGTGATTTTGAATGGACTGCCGGATGGCGATCGCATCAACGTCCAGTGCGGCTCCACTCACTTAGAGCAGATCAAAACCGCCACTACCGAACTCAATGCTGACATTGGGTTTGCCTTTGATGGTGACGCGGATCGGGTGATGGCGGTTGATTCTCAGGGCCGAGTAATCGATGGCGACTACATTTTGTATTTTTGGGGCCAAACCCTCAAGCAGGCTAATAAGCTACCCAACGACACCATTATTTCTACGGTAATGGCTAATCTAGGCTTCGAACGGGCTTGGGAAAAGCAAGGCGGCAAGCTAGTGCGCACCAACGTCGGCGATCAGCATGTCTTTGCTGAAATGATCAGCCAAGGCGCAATGCTGGGCGGCGAACAGTCGGGCCATATTTTATGCCATCACTACAGCCTCACGGGCGACGGCCTTTTGACTGCGTTGCACCTTGCTGATCTGCTCAAGCAGGCCGGGTGTTCACTGCCAGATCTGGTGGCCCAGAGCTTTGAAACCTATCCCCAGCGGCTGAAGAACGTGCGCGTAGAAGATCCCACCATTCGCTGTAATTGGAGCCAGTGCGAGCCGCTGCAACAGGCGATCGCTCAAGCTGAATCCGACATGGGCGACCAAGGCCGAGTGCTCGTACGCGCTTCTGGCACTGAGCCGCTGATTCGGGTCATGGTGGAAGCGGCGAATGCGGATGTGGTCGATTACTGGACAGACGCGTTGACAGATCAAATCGTTCAGCACTTGGGTTAGCAGGATTTCTCAAGGGGGCAGCCTTTAGCACAGCGCATTTAGAAGGCACTTTAAAATAAAAATCTGACTAAACTCCCGATCAATAATGTGAAGATTTGCAAAGCTGATCGGGTTTGTGCTATTCCTGATTAAGTTTTACAAACAAGTTGTTTTACGTAGAGCATTATGACCGCAGCGCTCCAACTTACTTCGTCGCTCGAAGCCGTTATCAGGCTACCGCAGCAGCGTCATCCCAAAAAAATTATTGCGATGGGAGACAGCTTGGTTTATGGCTATGGCGACTGTGAAGGGGGCGGTTGGGTTGATCGGCTGCGCTTGCAATGGATGAACCCCGACTATCCAGGGCCGATTATATATAATTTAGGCGTGCGTGGCGACGGCGTGGCTCAGGTTGCCAACCGGCTAGAGCAAGAGTTTACGGGTCGCGGTGAATTGCGTCGCCGCACGCCTGATGTGCTAATTCTGTCGGTTGGCCTGAACGACTCTGCGCGATCTGGAGGTTCCTTGGGCCGTCCGGTGACGGATATTCAGAACTTTGAGCAGGAAATGGCTCAATTGCTAGCACAGGCAAGTCAGCTTTGCCCGGTATTTTTTATTGGGATGACGCCTGTTAATGAAGCCGCTATGCCCTTTGCTAATGTCTTGTACTTCAGCCGATCTGAGCAAATTCGCTATCGGGATGTGACCCAGCAACTATGTGAGGCCCAGAATGTGCCTTATCTAGATGTGCTGGCGCTGTGGGCTCAGCAGGATGAGGGGTGGGTGAGCGATCGCCTCTGCAAAGACGGCCTTCATCCCAACGCCCTCGGCTACCGCACGCTCTTAGAAGCTGTCCAAGCTTGGCCACCGCTCATGAGTGCCATTTATTAGCTGCTAGCGTGAAGTACCTGCTTATCGTCAATTTGTTGGTTTATTGGGTCTGACTTACTTGTCTGGATCTACCACCTCTTTTAGCCCGTCAACAATCTCGTTCTCTTCAACAATCTCATCCAAGTTGAGCTTCTCGGTCAGGGTTTCGTTGATGGAATCAGCCTTTTCTTCGGTGTTGGCGGCTTCAGAAGCTTTGCTTTGGATCTCACGCCGCTCAGCCCGTTTTTGCTCAAGGCTTTCAGCCGACAGGGTGGGTTCACCATCCGGCATAATCAAAGCTGGCATCGCTTGGGCAGCGGGCTGCATCAAACCCAAAAACATGACTACGCCAACCAAACAGATCGTGATTTGCTTAACAGCCGCTTGAACAAATAGAAAAAATCGATGATTCATGGTTAAATTACCTCGTCAAAAAAAAGATGAAAAAGTCGCTGATACCCAGCTTTTTAGCTAGGCACCCAAACTGAAACAGAGCCTGCCTGACAGCTAAAATCAGCCCAGCCCTCGTCGTTGGTCGTCACCGGCTCATCAATGTGCTCAGTGATATCTTTGTAAGTGGTGTTAGGCTGACCCACCTCCATCCACTTGGTGCCTTCATCGCCATTGCTGATTACAACCGCCATGCCACCCGGAAACTCCTCTGTTCCTAGCCTTGTCCAGCCAATTGTGTTGGCATGGTCAAAGTAGTCGTACTGATCGCCATAAGCGTAAATGCGTCTTGCCTCCATAAACTTATCGATTAAAAACTGATGGCTATCGAGCCAAATTTCGTATTCTTCGCCATCTTTGCCGTTGTCTTTGTAGTTCGCGCCGTAGTAGTCGGCATAAAAGACGCAGGGGTAACCGCCTTGACGCAGCAAAATTAGCGCATAGGCCAGCGGTTTGAACCAGGGTTCTACAACAGATTCTAGAGATTGCAGCGGCTGTGAATCGTGGTTGTCCACTAGCGTGACGGCCAGAGCCGGCTGATCTTTGACTAAGCTGTTGTCAAAAATAGCGCGTAAGTCGTAGTCTTGGCCACCTTGACTGGCTTCTCTAAAGTTGTAGTGCAAAGGTGCATCAAATAAAGCTACGTCGCCGCCTGTGACACTAATAAAGTGATGCAATGCTTCAATTTCGTACGACCAATATTCACCCACTGCAAATAAGCGTTTGCCGCTTTGCTTGCGCACATGCTGAAGCCAGTCTGGGAAAAAGCCTGCCTGCACATGCTTGACCGCATCAAAGCGAACTCCGTCAATATCAACGGTATCTACATACCATTCGCCCCAGTACAGTAAATCTTCACGCACTTCAGGATGATTGACGTCTAAATCGCAGCCCATGAGATAGTCAAAGCAGCCTCTTTCGAGATCGACTTGTTCATCAAACTGTTTGCCTTCAAATAGATAAACTGCCTCGAACTCTCCTTGTTCGTAAGCGTTGTAATCGACCGCATTAAAGTGCCACCAATGCCATTCCAGTTCGGAGTACTTGCCTTGGCGACCCGGAAAAGTGAAGTTTGTCCAGGCTTTAATGTTGACCATATCGCCAATGGCTTCGTTGCGATTGTCAGGCGAGTAGGGTGTGGCTAGAAACTCTTCTTCAGCATCTCCCCCTAATTTATGGTTGAGCACAACATCTGCATATACTTCCATGCCAGCTTGCTTAGCTACTTTAACGGCATTAATGTATTCATCTTTGGTGCCGTACTTGGTGCGCACAGAGCCTTTTTGATCAAATTCTCCTAAGTCGTATATGTCGTAAACGCCATAGCCAACGTCGTAGCCACCGGCTGTTCCTTTATAGGCAGGCGGTAGCCATAGGGCGGTGATGCCTGCTTTGGCTAAGTCTTCTGCTCTTTCGGCCAATTCGTTCCATAAGGTACCGTCAGGCTCGTTGTACCAGTGGAAGTATTGCATCATCACGCCGTTGGGTGCAGACATAGGTTTAGAGTACTCCCGGTAGTCTTAAATAAGGGGGTGATAGCGATCACTTCTCAATCATCAGTCCAAAATCAGCTTTAGAAAATATATCCAAAGGCACAGCTTTACACAGCTTTATGAAACGGCTCATAAAGCGGCTTGTTTCACGCTGATTGTCTCACTGAGTCGCCCTCAATGACGGTATGGCCAAGCCAGTGCTGATCGCTCAGCGGGTAGTCGCTGCGGTAATGGCCGCCTCGGCTTTCGGTGCGGAAGGCGGCGCTTTTGAGAATGAGCTGAGCGATCGCTAGCAAATTTCGCACCTCTGCCCACAGCCGCACCTGTTCCGCGCTGACCGCTGCCGGTAACTGTAGCGTTTCACCCGGCCTTAGCGTTAGCGCCACCGTAATTGATAGCTGATCAAACTCCTTTTGCCACTGATTCACCTGATCGAGCGCTGATTCTAATCGCGCCTGCTCACGGCAAATCCCCGCATTGTGCCAAATCAGCTGTGGCAAATGAGCCCGCCACGTCATCAGCGCTTTGAGCCATTCGCCCGCTAAGGCTGCTACTGTTACCACCGTGGGTTGTGGCAGCTTTTCGCGGATCGAGGCCAGCTGAATGTGCCTGAGCTGCGCGCCGTAAACCAAGCACTCTAGCAAAGAATTACTCGCCAGCCGATTAGCGCCATGAACCCCCGTACTGGCGTTTTCACCCACGGCATAGAGGTGCGCAATCGTGGTTTTGCTGCTCAAATCAGCCGTAACGCCGCCCATCCAGTAGTGGGCCGCAGGTGATACTGGAATAGGCTCATTCAGTACATCAATGCCCCAGTGCTTGCACACCCGAATAATGTTGGGAAAGCGATAGCGAATGCGGGCTCCATCAATCGGGCTCAAATCTAGCCAGACTCGACTGTCTGGAACGCCAGCTTTTTGCAAATGGCTAAAGATAGCGCGACTCACGATATCTCTAGGCGCTAATTCGCCTTCCGGATGATAGTCAAAAGCAAAGCGATAGCCTTGGCTATCGAGCAAATGAGCCCCTTCGCCGCGAACCGCTTCGCTGATTAAAAAACGCGGCGCGCCCGGCTTGGTCAGAGCGGTCGGGTGAAACTGAAAGAATTCTAAATCGCGGATTTGTGCGCCTGCTCGCCAAGCGATCGCCACCCCATCACCCGTACTAGCTGCCGGATTCGTCGTCTGCGAAAATACCTGAGCACCGCCGCCCGTCGCTAGCACCACCGCTCGCGCGGGTACCCAGTAAATCTGTGGCGGCACGTTCGAGCGTGCCGACAGCCGCTCAGTGGAGCAATCTTGAGATAGACAAGCGCCCCTACAGCCGGTTTCATCAGTCCACAGATCCAGCACAAAAGTTTGATTGAAAACCTGAATATTGTCTCGGCTCAGCACCTGCAAAGCCAACGTCGAAACAATCGCATGGCCAGTTGTATCAGCGGCATGAATGACCCGCTTACGAGAGTGCGCCGCCTCTAGCGTCATCGCTAGCTGCTCACCAGATCGATCAAAAGCCACCCCCAAATCCACGAGCGCTTCGATACAAGGGCGCGCTTCTTCAACTAGCAGCTTCACCGCCTCCGGTTCACACAAACCCGCACCCGCTCTGAGCGTATCTGCAATATGAAGCTCAGCCGAGTCTTCCGGCGAAAGCGCAGCGGCGATCCCCCCTTGGGCCCAGTCACTCGCCGAAATGCTGAGGTTGTCTTTGGTGACGAGCCCAACTTTGAGCGTGCTCGGCAAACAAAGCGCTGAATATAGCCCCGCCGCTCCGCCGCCAATCACCAGCACATCAAAGCCTTCAGCAGGATCGCCCAAACGGCCTAAAGAAAAAGGATCTGGGCCACTCTGCAAAGAAGGATTCGCCAACAAATAATGCTCCTGCAAACGTGAGGATTAAATTAAAAGCACCCTCGGCTGACGCTAGCCAAAGGTGCTTTCTGAAAAAGGGGGCTGATATGAGCGGTGGCACGCCTACTTATAGACACCGTTGTTAAAGCGATCAGCACCTTCTACTAAGGCCGGATCTGGATCAGAAATGGTGAAGATGGCAATGTTTTTTTGCAAGCGGTCTTTTTCGATATCGCTGAGGCTAGGAATGCTTAAGATATCTTCAATGCTGTCGTAAGGCGCGTTGGAGACAACCTTTCCAGCAATGGTCGGATACAGCCCTCGAAACTTTCTAAAAGATGCGATGTTGGTGTTGTTAACGTCGATTTTGTTGCCGTACTCTGTCGCTAGCTTGTCATCAACGGAGTTACGCAGTTCTTTGCCTCCTGCATTGGCCAGTAGCGTCATGCCGTTTGCTTGGCCGACACTGCTTATTGTGATCGCCTCAACACTCAGTGCCGATGCGGGCTGTACTGCGCCACCGAGCGTTCCCAATAGCAGCGAACTGACCACAACGGTAATGGCTGCGGTAATAGCTACCAAGGTGCTCAGCGCTCGTTTCATACCTTCTTTCATCCGCTCAAATCCTCTTATTAACTCTACTCTCAGCATATGTCCAGCATATTAGTTTGAGGATATCATTTTTGCGGGTCACCCTATGCAGAGAGAAGGATTTACGGGGTGTTTATTGAGGGTTCTGTCGGTTATAGGCAATTAGAAATTTATCTAAATCTGAATAGGAACAGCCGTAGGTGACCAAAGGTTGGTCGTAGCCCTTGAGATCGACGACGTAGCGCTGGAAGGTTTGTTTGCTGACGCCAAGCTGCTCTAGCACTTTGTAGGTGGTTTCGCCAATGGACAGATCGAGTCCTAACTGCTTAGTAGAGCTTTCAAAGCGAAAGGCTGCGTTAACCGTATCGCCGAGCGGTGTGTAGTCAGGATGATTGCTGCTGCCTGAGTTGCCGACCATTGCGTAGCCAGTATTGAGCCCCGCGCCAATGCGCAGCGGAAAGGGCAGTGGAAATTCTTCGTGCAGTTTGCTGGTCATGCGGTTGAGTTCGCTGATGGCCATAGCAATTTGGCGCATCGATTGGGGGGTGACTTCTTGGGTGCCATGAATCCAGACCGCCATGACCGCATCGCCGATGTATTTATCGACCCAGCTACCATATTCACCAATGATTTCTCCGGCGTAGCGAAACCAAGTGCCGATCGCTTCAGAAAGGACTTTTTTGTTGAGCTGGCGGGTCATGACCGTATAGTCACGAATATCGATAACCAGTACCGAAATCAACCGTCTGACGTGCAGTGTAGGGGTAGCCGTGAAATTATGGGCTTCGCCAAATTCTTCGGCGCTTTTGGCAGCGAGCGTAGGGCAATAAAAGTTGAGATCGGTTTGACCGAAGGTGATGGCATCGCCATTGTGCAGTGTAACCGGCACACTGACCCGGCGATCATTGATAAAAGTGCCGTTGCGGCTACCTAGATCGATTAGATAAAATTCCCCGCTGTCCATGCATTGGATCATGGCATGGTTGCGCGATATCCAGCGATCGTCCAGCACAAAGCTATTGTCGTCATTACGACCGACTGTCCAGCAGTTGTTTCCCGATAGCGGCAACCGCTGTTGAGCGCCCTCGATTTTGAGTACTAGACAAGGGCCGAGTTTTGTAGAGGTCTCAGAAGTTGCCACAGTT
>JBGTIK010000325.1:0-25414 GCA_041745715.1 Phormidesmis sp. | reverse complement strand
CGCTTCTTTTTGCGGCATTGTTGGCATGAAGCCTACCTACGGACTGGTGTCGCGCTTTGGGCTGGTGGCGTTTGCGTCTTCGCTGGATCAAATTGGCCCGTTTGGGCGGACGGTGGAGGATACGGCGATTTTGCTGGGCGCAATCGCCGGACACGATCCCAAAGATGCCACTAGCCTCAACATCAAAATTCCTAACTATACCCAGTTGCTTAAAAAAGACGCTAAGCAACCGCTCAAGGGCCGCACCATTGGCATTATTCAAGAAACCTTCGGCGACGGTCTAGCGCCTGAGGTTAGTCACAGCGTCAACGCCGCCATCGAACAGTTCAAAGCCCTCGGCGCAGACATCAAAACCGTTTCCTGCCCCAAATTTAGCTACGGCGTGTCGGCTTACTACATCATCGCTCCCTGCGAAGCCTCCGCCAACCTTGCCCGCTACGACGGCGTTCGCTATGGCCTGCGATCCGAAGAACCCAACTTAATTTCGATGTACAACAAAACCCGCGCTGAGGGCTTTGGCGATGAAGTCAAGCGCCGCATTATGATCGGTACCTATGCGCTCTCAGCCGGTTATTACGACGCTTTTTACCTCAAGGCTCAAAAAGTCAGAACGCTGATTAAGCAAGACTTTGATCGCGCTTTTGAAGAAGTGGATGTACTGGTAAGCCCAACGGTGCCGACAACAGCGTTCAAAACCGGTGCCAACACCGACGATCCGCTTAGTATGTATCTGCTGGATCTGATGACGATTCCCGCGAACATGGCAGGCTTGCCTGGTATGAGCTTGCCCTGCGGCTTTGATGCTGACGGCCTACCGATTGGCTTACAGATTATCAGCAACGTTCTGCGCGAAGATCTTTTATTTGAAGTCGGCTACGCCTACGAGCAGTCTACCGACTGGCACATTAAAACACCGTCTCTATAAAACCGCCAGAAAGCCGCCGGAAAAGACCCCCCGGATTTGATAAAATCTAACGTCTGAGTCGCTAACGGCTGGTAAGCCTTCATCCGCCTTCGCCCGGAATTTCGCAGTTTTTTGTTTCGCAGCCCTCATTTCGCAGTTTTCAAGGAGAATGTTCGATGGCTAAAATGTATTACGACAGCGATGCCAATTTAGATTTGCTCAATGGCAAAACGGTGGCCATTATTGGATACGGCTCTCAAGGCCATGCCCATGCGCTCAACCTCAAAGACAGCGGTGTGAATGTGGTGGTGGGCCTGTACGAAGGCAGTCGCTCAATTGCTAAGGCCGAAGCCGAAGGGCTAGCGGTCAAATCGGTAGCCGATGCTGCTAAAGTTGCCGATTTCATCATGATTTTGCTGCCGGATGAGGTTCAGCGCGCCATTTACAAAGAAAGCATTGAACCAAATCTATCGGCTGGTAACGTCGTTGCCTTTGCTCACGGCTTTAATATCAACTTTGGCCAAATTGTGCCGCCTGCCGATGTCGATGTGGTGATGGCTGCACCCAAAGGCCCTGGCCACCTCGTGCGCCGCACCTATGAGCAAGGTCAAGGCGTTCCAGCTCTATTTGCGGTTTATCAAGATGCTTCAGGCCAGGCGCGTGATTTGGCAATGGCTTACGCCAAAGGCATCGGCGGCACCCGCGCAGGCATTTTAGAAACCACCTTTCGCGAAGAAACTGAAACCGACCTCTTTGGTGAGCAGGCAGTGCTCTGTGGCGGCTTGAGCGAATTGATCAAGGCAGGATTTGAAACTTTGACAGAAGCGGGCTATCAGCCTGAACTGGCCTACTTTGAGTGCCTGCATGAAGTGAAGCTGATTGTAGATCTCATTGTTGAAGGCGGGCTAGCGAAGATGCGCGACAGTATCTCGAATACTGCTGAGTATGGTGACTATACGCGCGGTCCTCGGGTGATTACAGCCGATACCAAAGCGGCAATGAAGCAAATCCTCAAAGAGATTCAAACGGGGCAGTTTGCGCGTGAGTTTGTGTTAGAAGCGCAGTCGGGTAATGCCGGATTTAATGCGACTCGTCGAATCGAGGCTGAGCACCCGATTGAAGAAGTCGGCAAGGATTTGCGGGCAATGTTTAGTTGGCTAAAGAAAGTTTAGATAGCCTTAAGCCTTAATCTGGGTAACGTGATTTACGGTTCTATAGATGAGCCCACCTAGGTGTGAAAACTTGGGCGGGCTTATCTGTCAAGTTCTATGCCTCTTTGCTGGTATCAAGTCTTACCATTCCTGGTCGTATCTTATAACTTTATAAGGTTCATCGCTACTTGCAAAATCTGGGTATACCCTTGAGTGGTTAAGTTGAGGAAGCTTTGTGAAGCGCCGTTTTAGCAACGCGCTATCGAGCCTCATACAGCACCGTAATCCAGCGTCATTTTCACCTATTCGACAATCTATCTTCCTTGTGACCTATGCAATCGAAAGAAATCAGTGCCCCACCAGTACACGCTACTGTTCGTGTAGATGATGACCGCACAGGGTTAACGGCTGAAACGCTGAAACGGGCGTTTTTGGATAATTTATTTTATGTGCAGGGGAAATCGCCTGAGATTGCCACGCTGCAAGACTACTATATGGCGCTGGCTTACACGGTGCGCGATCGCATGTTGCACCACTGGCTCAGTACCGCCAGCACCTACCGCGAAAATCGCTCTCGCACGGCGGTGTATCTCTCGGCTGAATTTTTGATGGGGCCGTACCTGGGCAACAACTTGATCAACCTGGGCCTGTACGAGGTGACTGATGAAGCCATGGCTGGATTGGGCTTGAGCCTTGCCGAAATTATGGAGCAAGAGCAAGAGCCGGGACTGGGCAACGGCGGTTTGGGTCGCTTAGCAGCCTGCTATCTCGATTCGATGGCGACATTGCAAATTCCGTCTTTGGGCTACGGCATTCGCTATGAGTTTGGCATCTTTAAGCAAGAGTTGCAGGACGGCTGGCAGGTAGAGCGCACTGACAAGTGGCTAGCTAATGGCAACCCTTGGGAAGTCGCTCGGCCTGAGTGGTCAGCGGCGGTGAAGCTAGGCGGTTACACCAAAGCCTACACCGATGTTCAGGGTAATTATCGGGTGGAGTGGGTGAGCGATCGCATTGTCAAAGGTGTCCCTTACGACACGCCTATCCTTGGCTACCAGGTCAACACCGCCAACACGCTTCGGCTCTGGAAAGCGGAAGCGCCCGATGCCTTTGACTTTGAAGCGTTTAACCAAGGCGACTACTACGGCGCGGTCAATTCCAAAATTGTCTCGGAAAATATTTCCAAAGTGCTCTATCCCAACGACGAGCATCTAGAAGGCAAACAGCTTCGCTTAGAGCAGCAGTACTTCTTTGTCTCTTGCTCATTGCAAGACATGATTCGGATCATGACCGTAGAGGGCTCCCCTTTAGAGAGTTTTCCGGAAAAGTACACCGCCCAGATGAACGATACGCACCCGGCCATTGCAGTTGCCGAACTCATGCGTCTGTTGATTGATGAGCACCAAATGGATTGGGATAAAGCCTGGGAAATTACTCAAAAATCTCTGGCTTATACCAACCATACGCTACTCCCCGAAGCTTTAGAGCGCTGGCCGATTGATCTATTCGGTTCACTATTGCCTCGTCATTTAGAGATTATTTTTGAAATTAATCGCATCTTTTTAGAAGATGTGCGGCTCAAATTTGGCCAAGACAATGAGCGTCTATCCCGCATGTCTATTATTGAAGAAAGCGGTGGTCGCTACGTGCGCATGGCCAACCTTGCCTGCGTGGGCAGTCATGCCATCAATGGTGTCGCCGCGCTGCACACCGAACTGCTGAAGCAAACCGTGCTCAACGACTTTTTTGAGCTGTTTCCTGAAAAGTTTATCAATGAAACCAATGGCGTTACCCCGCGCCGATGGATGGTGCTCAGCAATCCCAAGCTCACCCGGTTAATCAATCAGCGCATTGGCACCGAGTGGCCTACCCAACTCGATCAGCTCAAAAATTTGGAAGCGTTTGCGGACGATCCGGGTTTCCGGACAGAATGGCGGCAAATTAAACAGGCCAACAAAGAGACGTTGTCGGTTCGCATTGAGCGTGCTACAGGTGTGAAAGTCAGCCCAACCTCGATGTTTGATGTGCAAATTAAGCGAATGCATGAGTACAAGCGTCAGCAAATGAACGCATTGCACATTATTTCGCTGTACAACAAGCTCAAGCAAAACCCTGATCTAAAGATTGTGCCGCGCACCTTTATCTTCGCCGGTAAAGCAGCACCGGGCTACTTCATGGCCAAGCTGATTATCAAGCTGATTACTTCTGTGGGCCGCGTGGTCAACCGCGATCCTGACGTTCGCGACCAGATTAAAGTGGTGTTCTACCCCAACTACAATGTCACCAACGCGCAGCCAATTTACCCGGCTTCTGATCTTTCTGAGCAAATTTCTACCGCTGGATTTGAAGCTTCGGGGACGGGCAACATGAAGTTTGCGATGAACGGAGCGCTGACCATTGGGACGCTTGACGGCGCAAACGTCGAAATCCGAGAAGAGGTAGGCGCGGATAATTTCTTCTTGTTTGGCCTTCAGGCTCACGAAGTGGCTGAACTTAAAGAGAAAGGCTACAACCCTTACAGTTACTACGAAGGCAATGAAGACCTGCGGACTGTGATTGATTTGATTGGCTCAGGTATCTTCTCTAGCGGCGATACAGAGCTGTTTAAGCCGCTTACGGACAACTTGCTATATCAGGATCGCTTTATGGTGCTAGCTGACTATCAAGCGTATGTAGACTGCCAAGAAGAGGTCAGCAAAGCCTATGAAGATCAAGATAAGTGGGTGCGGATGTCGATTTTGAATGCAGCGCGGATGGGTAAGTTTTCGAGCGATCGCTCTATCCAAGAATACTGCGACCAAATTTGGGACATCAAACCCGTCCCGGTAGAGCTGCAAGAGTACGCTAAAACGCTCACTATGCTCACGGACAACAGCGCCCGGCTGTAAAGTTGTTGAGTTAACCTTCTCAATGTTAGCTGGAGATTAATCTAGCGATATTTCCCTAAGTCTCCGAACTTTTGCGGGTTTATCAATCTTTTAAACAAGGTTGTTTTGCTAGCTCAAAAGATCGGAGACTTTTTATTGAGCATTTGCAAAACCTGAATCTCAAACTACCTCAGCGCTGTCGTTCGAGGAACCGCCTCCGGGAAAGCTAAAAAAAGAGAATATTACGATGAGACGACTGAATGAAATCTGCTTTACAGAAGGGGAAACTAACCACTTGGAAGGACGATAGAGGCTTTGGCTTCATCAAAGCAGACAGTAAATCAGGCGGTAAATCAGACGGTAGCGGTAAGGAAATTTTTCTACACATCAGTGCTTTGCAGGGTTCGGCTCGTCGGCCAAAAGTTGGCGATACGATTTTGTACGAGGAAGTGACTGAGTCCAACGGGAAGATACGCGCTACTAGAGCCACTATCCAAGGCGTTGTTTCTCAGCCTGTATCTCGACTAGCATCTCAGCCGACATCTCGACCTGCCTCTCGACCGACGTCTCGGTCTTCTCATCAGTTTCAATCAGCGCAAAGACAACAAAGACAACAAAGTCAACAAAGTCAAGAGATTGGTAGCTGGTTTGGAGCGGCTGTCGGCATCGTCACCGTATCTGCGATCGGCCCTATCTGAAATACAATTCAGCCCTAGCCAGGTGCCCCCCTTGATAACAGCTATCACTCAGCCAAACTGCACTGTTAAAGGCAATATTTCGATGAATTCTGGCAACAAGCTGTACCATCTTCCCGGCATGGAGGATTATGAAAATACTGTAATTGATCCAGGCAAAGAAGAAAAATGGTTTTGTACGGAGGCTGAGGCGATCGCTAACGGCTGGAGAAAAGCACCCAATTAGCTTCGCTAACGATTCTTTGAGCTGTTGAAAGCTATGCTTTGCCTAAGAAAATGTCCCGCTCAACCGATGAATGTTTTTAGGGTGAATGAGATTTCAGGCAGCTGCCAAGGGATCTGCCTAAGGGCATATCTTTTGCGATCTCTCTAGACTCTCCTGTTAACTAGAGGGTTTATGCTAATAACGCTGACAGGCGTGTAGTGACCCATTTATTTGGCCGTTCACTTGGCTTTATGGGGGCCATTCGTTCCCATAGCTTTACGCCAAACGATCAGATTTAGTGATCAAGGGAGCCCTCCGATGACATCGACTACTCTAGCGCTCAAAGGCATGAGCTGCGCTTCTTGCGCCAATAGTATTGAAAAAGCCATTCAGCAGGTGCCGGGTGTGAACCGCGCTGAGGTTAACTTTGCTGCCGAACTGGCTAGCGTTGATTTTGATGAGCGTAATACTAGCTTAACGGCGATTCAATCGGCAGTGGCTGATGCGGGTTATGAAGCCGCTGTGAAAGAAGAAGGGTTGAGCATGGGGGAAGAAGATGCTCAAGCGCAAGCGGAACGAAAAATGCAGCAGCGATCGCTGCTTACCAAAGTCATTGTCAGCGGCACAATTGGCCTAGTGCTAATCCTTGGCACACTGCCGATGATGCTAGGCGTTGCCATTCCGGGCTGGCCGATGTTTCTGCACAATCCTTGGCTACAGCTTGTTTTTGCCACCCCGGTGCTGTTTTGGTGCGGCCAATCCTTTTTTGTAGGCGCTTGGAAAGCTTTTACACATCGCGCTGCAAATATGAATACGCTAGTTGCGTTAGGCACGGGCGCGGCTTATCTTTACTCTCTTTTTGTGACGCTGTTTCCTAGCTTTCTCACCGATCAGGGTTTAGCGCTAGAAGTTTACTACGAAGCCGCTGTGGTGATTATTGCGCTGCTGCTGCTAGGCCGCTATTTAGAAAATCGGGCGAGAGGGCAAACCTCGGATGCGATTCGGCAAATTATGGGCTTGCAGGCCAATACCGCGCGGGTTATACGGCAGGGCGAGGAGGTCGATTTACCACTGGCAGAAGTTGTGGTGGACGATATTATCATCGTGCGCCCAGGTGAAAAAATTCCAGTTGATGGCGAAGTTACCGAAGGCTCATCGGCGGTGGATGAATCGATGGTGACGGGTGAACCCGTGCCGGTGAAAAAAGGGCCGGGTGAAGAAGTCATCGGCGCAACGATTAACAAAACTGGCAGCTTTAAATTCAAAGCTTCGCGGGTGGGCAAAGACACTGTGCTGGCGCAAATTGTGCAGCTTGTTCAGGCCGCACAAGGCTCAAAAGCGCCTATTCAAAAGCTCGCCGATCAGGTGACGGGATGGTTTGTGCCGGTAGTAATTGCGATCGCGATTCTCACTTTCGTTGTCTGGTTCAACATTGTCGGTAACGCAACTCTTGCACTCCTCACTACCGTCGGCGTCTTGATCATTGCCTGTCCTTGCGCGCTAGGGCTCGCAACCCCGACCTCGATTATGGTTGGCACCGGTAAAGGCGCTGAAAATGGCATTTTAATTAAGGATGCCGAGAGTTTAGAGCGATCGCATAAGCTGCAAACTATAGTCGTGGATAAAACCGGCACGCTGACTGAAGGTAAGCCAACCGTGACGGATTATCTGACGGTTCGAGGAACTGCTGATAGCAACGAGATTAAGCTGTTGCAAATGGCCGCCGCAGTAGAGCGCAATTCAGAACATCCGCTGGCCGAAGCGGTGGTTAACTATGCAGAATCTCAAGGTGTCGAGAAGAGAAAGCTGGCTACCGTACAAGACTTTGACGCGGTCACCGGCAGAGGCGTGCAGGGCATCGTTGAGGGTCATTTGATCCAAATTGGTACCGAGCGGTGGATGCAGGACTTAGGCATTGATACCCATTCACTTCAGGCGCAGCGGCAGACTTGGGAAGCGGCTGCTAAAACCACAGCCTGGATGGCGGTCGATGGTAAAGCTGAGGCGCTGATGGGCATCTCGGATGCGCTGAAGAAGACTTCTGTAGGCGCAATCAGAGCGCTGCAAAAGATGGGGTTAGAAGTGGTGATGCTAACGGGTGATAACCAGCAAACGGCAGCAGCGATCGCCGCTGCCGTCGGCATTCGCAGATTTTTTGCGGAAGTGCGCCCGGATCAAAAAGCCGCTCAAATTCAACAGTTGCAGGCTGAAAATAAGCAAGTAGCCATGGTCGGTGATGGCATTAACGATGCGCCCGCTTTGGCTCAAGCCGACGTCGGAATTTCGATTGGTACCGGCACAGATGTGGCGATTTCAGCTAGCGATATCACACTAATTTCTGGCGATCTGCGGGGCATTGTCACGGCTATTCAACTCAGCCGCGCCACAATTTCCAATATCCGCCAAAATCTCTTCTTTGCTTTTGTCTACAACGTCTTGGGTATTCCGATTGCAGCAGGCGTTTTGTACCCTGTCTTTGGCTGGCTGCTCAGCCCTGTGATTGCCGGGGCCGCGATGGCCTTTAGCTCAGTGTCGGTTGTGACCAATGCCCTGCGTCTGCGAAATTTTCAGCCAAGCTTACCTGAAGAACAACTTTAAAGTGTAAGAATTCAAGGCAGATCGGTTCACTGTCTGTCTGATTTCAATAGTCTGTCTGATTTCAATAGCCTGAATTTTAAAGGTGTGACTTCGACTAATAACCTTTCATAAACCGCTTGAAAAAATCTCATGAAAATTTTCTCTCTTTTAGCCAGCAGCTTACTCAGCCTGAGTTTGCTCTCTGGTTTTCTTTCTGGCAAAGCCAATGCGCAAATGTCAGAAACCGATAACAGTGAGTTTCGCTCTATCGATCAGCCGTTGGGCCTCAAACTTGGCGTCAGCGCTGCTGGCCTTGGCCTGATTGGGCTAGAGCTATGGTGGTTTCTGTTCAATAAAACCAAAGCCCAAACCGCTGAAATAGAACAAGGCGTGCAGTCGGTTGATATTCTTGTCGATGGTGGCTATTCGCCTGATCATGTTGTGGTGCAAGCCGGTCAGCTAGTAAAGCTCAACTTTTTTCGCAAAGATCCTAGTAGCTGCCTAGAGCAAATCATTTTGCCGGACTTCAACAAAGCTATTGACCTACCGCTGAATCAGTCTGCGACCGTCGAGATTTTGCCCAAAGCAGCCGGTAACTATACGTTTCACTGTGGGATGAATATGTTTCGAGGGACTTTGACGGTAAGAGAGGGTGCTGGGGAGTAAGGGGAATAGGGAGATGATTTTCTCTCTTTCAGCTTTAGTGACTCACGGCTAATTCAGTCAGTTCAAACAGATCTTCTGCTGGTAGCGCGGCGCTGACTAAAGAAAGTAATGGCCCCATTTGCTCTTGACCGGTGAGGGCTAGTTCGCTATGGCAAAGGAAAACGCGATCGCTCACTCGCCCCAACAAATCACGCAGCGTTCTGCCTAATTCAGCCTCATTAGCTGCTTCCATTTCCACCAAGCTAATAGGCCGACCGGGCCAGTTTTGTAAAAACAACGGTGCGCCAAACAGTTCACCGCTGCTCATGCCCCACAGCGGCGAACCGGCATCTAGCCAAAACTGCCAGCGGTGAGTCAGGCGCTGAGCCCGGTACTGATAAACGGTTGAAAGCGTGACGCCTGTGCGCTCCGGGGCCAGCGGCTTGACGGGATAAGGATTCGCCGAAACGGTGCCTTTTTGAATAAGTTGAATAAAGCGGCCCACATCGCTCATCACCGATTTATTGGGCAAGCCATCGATCAGGCGCAGGCGATCTTCGACTTCCCAAAAGTACTGAGCCGTTTCGGTGAGTTCGCGCAGCGTTGCTAGCTGGTCGTAAGGCAAATGGTGGCCGCGCCATAAGAAATCTTGAATGATACGATCAATCGAAATCACAGGACTGAAGGTGAGTCGCTGCTGGAGAAGCTGCTTTTGCACTGCGATCCAGTCTAAAAGGCGGCTATAGGCACTGACTGCCTGATGGCCGAGTCTGTCCCAGCGGACAAAGGTGTCGGCTGCTAGCAGGTGAGGATTTTCGACATCGGGCACAAAGCAGTAGTCGGCAATCAGTTCGGCCCGAACTGGGTCAATGGCAATGAGATCGAACCAAGGCGCAACGTTGGTATCAGCGGTATTTGACTGAGTATTTGACTGAGTATTTGACTGCGTATTTGATTGAACCGTTGAGCGCATCGGTGCTGATAGGCTTTGGCTGAGAACAACTAGCATTTCAGCGATCGCATCCCTATCGACCAATCGCCCCAACCCTGGATAAATCAGCGCCAGTAGCGACAGCAGTGCCCGCACCATCGGCGAGCTGACCAAGGGCCGCTGATCGTTGAGCGACTCAATTGCAATTCCGCGATTGGCCAAAATTTCAATTAAACTGTAGCGACCAATGGCGTCTAAACCAGGGCCAATCACGGCTACTTCATGCGGCTTGACGAGGCCAGTATCAATGGCAGTGGCGATCGCTTCTGCCGTCGTGCGCAGCATATGCCCGCGAGAAGTTTCCTGAATCAGTGCCACCGGCTCTGGCAAATCGGGCATCGCTAGCGGATCTTCAACCCAGTGGGCAAAGCGATCGCCCCACGCTGCCAAAGAATGGTCGGTAATCAGCGGCAATTCGCGCCCCTCACACCGCTGCGATAAGGGTAGCAACGCCTCCGGGTCAGCGCCTAAGCCCAGCCGAATTTTGCCTTGAGGATTGTAGGTAAACAAACAAGGGCGTTTGGCTGCTAAAAAAACCGAAAAAACGGTGGCCGCGATCGCCGGATACTCATCCACATCATCCGCCAATACCCCTCGAAATCGAGCCAAAAGCTGCGCTTGATACTGCGCCATCGGCAGCAAATGCCGCCAGTACAAAGCGCTCATCAGCCCATATGTCAACAGTCCTCGGTGCAGGCACCAGTCTTGCCATTCAACTAACGCTTCCCCCACCGCCTGCCATAGCGCAGTCGGGGCTAGGGCGGTCGGCATCCCGGCTTGCAGCAGCGCTGGAATCTCTTCAATCGGCACACAGCCCTGAGAGGCTAGCAGCAAAAAATCCAGACTGCGGCGTACCATCCGCGCTTCGCGCCAGCCATCGACCTGCAACAGGCAGCTATCCAGCTTGGGCTGCCATAGCTGAGTTGCCAGCACCTGCTCATTTTCGGGCCGTAGCTTTAATGGAAACTGCGCCTGAAGCTTAAGGTGCTGCACCAGCAAGGGCCAAAACAAGATTACTTCATCTTGAATGAAGCCTGCTGGGGTGGTGGTCACGGTGGCGACGCGATCGCTCAAATCCTCACTCAGCCGATTCGCCAGCAGCATCCGGTTATCGCCATTGGCCGCAAACACCAGTAGCGGCTGCCGCTGATCGGCTCCAGCGCTGTCAGCAAAATCAATCAGTTGCTGCGTTTTCCCACTGCGAGTAGGGCCAGATATCCAAACCGCTGCCATATCACTGCATCCAAAAAATAAGCTGAGCTGAGCTTCTCGTATCAAATCATGTCGTTCAATAGCGCCAAGCAACTAGCGTCAAGTGACAAGTATAAAGACACAGGTCTGACAACAGCACAAAAAAAACCCGCTTTGTAGCGGGCTTTTTCTAAAAAATATACTGTATGGCCTATGAAACTGCTGCTGCTACTACAAATAAGCCAACTACTAAGCTAGCTGCTACACTGCCCAGAATGATGTAGTTTCGCTTTTGCATACCAGTCGGAGGCTCGGCTGTATACATCTTAGGTTCAACGGCAAAGTTGTTTAGCCGACCGCCTTCTTCTTCTGTATAGCGCATAGTCTGATCTGCTCAGTAGGTTGTATTAAGTTATGTTAACAAACTACTGTCAGTTTTTCTAGTCTATTGCACTGCTTTGAGCAAAAGTCTCTCTTCGGACTCACTAAAGGGTACGTCCATAAGTGCGTTACGCCTTGCTTTTGGCTTTGCGGCTTTTAGTTTTGCTCTCTACGTCAGCCATCACTTCTTCTACTTCCTCCTGCATCTCCAAATCAACTTCAACCGGCAAATCTAGGGGCTCATCGTCCGGCTCGGTAGGGAGCGCTGCAGTTTTCAGTTTGGCTAGCACCAATTCTTTGACCTTAGCCGCAAATTCAGGGTCTTCCTTCATCCGAATAATCGTATTGTCACGACCTTGACCTACGTTCGCCCCTTCAAAGCTATACCAAGCGCCTTTGCGCACCACAATCTCTTGCTCTTCAGCCACATCTAGCAGACAGCCCAATACAGAGATGCCTTCGCCAAAAATAATGTCAAATTCAGCGATGCGGAAAGGCGGCGCAACTTTGTTTTTAGCCACTTTGACTTTGACTCGAATACCGAACTGGTCGTTGCCTTTTTTCAGAGTTTGAATGCGGCGAATATCGAGTCGGACGGAGGCATAGAACTTGAGCGCGTTGCCGCCAGTGGTGGTTTCTGGGTTGCCGTAGGTGACGCCAATTTTGAGGCGAAGCTGGTTCAGAAAAATTACGGTGCACTGGGATTTGCCAATGTTACCGGTGATTTTGCGCAGGGCTTGACTCATCAGGCGTGCTTGCAAGCCCATGTGCGAGTCGCCCATTTCGCCTTCGATTTCAGCGCGAGGGGTGAGGGCGGCAACCGAATCGATCACAATCAGGTCTACGGCTGAAGAGCGCACGAGCTGATCGCAAATTTCTAGGCCCATTTCGCCTGTATCTGGCTGCGAAATCAGCAGCTCTTCGATGTTGACGCCGAGCTTTTCAGCGTAGTAAGGATCAAGTGCATGTTCGGCGTCAATGAAGGCTGCGACGCCGCCTTGGTTTTGAATTTCAGCGATCGCGTGCAAAGCCAGCGTCGTCTTACCCGAACTTTCCGGGCCATAGATTTCAATCACGCGCCCCTTTGGCAAACCGCCGCCCAAGGCCATATCCAACGTCAGTGCGCCGGTTGGAATGGTTTCTACCTGCATACGGTTGGCTTCACCTAACCGCATAATCGAGCCCTTGCCAAAGTTGCGCTCAATCTGAGTGAGTACGGAGGTCAGGGCTTTTTGCTTGTCAGAGGAGGCGTTAGCAGCCATAGGGATTTCCGAGAATTAAGGTCAGTAAAAGAATGAGTAAGGCGAGGCGACAGATGTAAAAATTCGATATATGCTATATCTTAGTACACGTGAACTAAATTGGCACTTCTAAAAATATACTCTACAAAAATACTCTAGAAAACTCTAGAAAATATATACATAGCGATTGAAGGTATTAATCGTACCGTTAGTGAGCAATATCTCAGCGCTATTTAGGGATTGACTACTCTAAGCCTCATCACCTGTAACATCATGCAAGACTGCGAACTCGTCGATATTTTGACCTACCCGGACTGGGTAATTGCCATTGGTCGTACCGCGCTAGGCTATCGCTGCTGGGTCTTTACCCCCGACTTTACGGTGCTAGATGACGGCGAATGGCACTCTACTCGTGAAGCCGCGACCGAAACCGCACGCGGTCTGATTAGTGAATCTATGGAATATTGAAGGTGGAATATTGAAGGTGTATTAAAGGGGCTATGAGGCGCTATGAAGTCTTAGCCGCCATGCGCTTCGCCGAGAGCTTCGCTCAAGTTCCAGGTGGCGCTGATCAGCGCAATATGGGTAAAGGCTTGAGGAAAGTTGCCCAGCGCTTCGCCGCTCGTGCCGGTTTCTTCGGCATATAGGCCCACATGATTCGCATAGGTCAGCATTTCTTCAAAAATTTGGCGGGCATCTTCTAATAGGTGGCTGTTGACAGATCCCGCCCGCGTTAAAGCTTCTACAAGCCAAAACGTACAAAGATTAAAAGTGCCCTCTTCACTCGTGAGGCCATCGCTAGATTCACCGCCCTCAGTCAGCGGATTGTAACGATAGACCAAACTATTGGCCGTGAGCCCACCATCTCTCGGTGACTTTCTAACGGCTTCAATGGTTTTGAGCATTTTTGGATCGCTTGGAGCCATAAAAAACACCAACGGCATAATTAAGCAGCCTGCATCGAGGTCTTGAGTGCCGTAAGCCTGCACAAATGCCTGCCGCTCTTCATCCCAGCCTTTGTCTAAGATTTCTTCGTAGATTTGGTCGCGGACTGCTTGCCAGCGCGATCGCTCCGCTGGAAAAGACCGATGCTCAGCAATTCGCAGCGCCCGATCTACCGCCACCCAGCACATCAGCCGCGAGTACACATGATTTTTGGCCCCGCCGCGCGACTCCCACACCCCTTGGTCTTTATCCTGCCAATGATCGCACACCCAGTTTGTGAGATAGCGCAAATGCGTCCAAAAATCGTAAGAAATTAGATCGCCATGCTTGTCATACAGATACACCGAATCCATCAGTTCGCCGCAAATGTCTAGCTGCCGCTGCTCAAATGCGCCATTGCCGATGCGCACCGGGCTAGAGCCTTTGTAACCTTCCCAGTGATCGAGATGCGTCTCTTCGAGATCGAGCTTGCCGTCAAGGCGATACATCACCTTTAAGCTGCCGCCTTCACCTAGCTCTTGGCAGCGCGCCTCTAACCAGCTCATAAAGCCCTTAGCCTCATCGGTAAAGCCAATCCGAATCAGCGCATAGACCGTAAAGGCCGCGTCGCGAATCCAGGTGTAGCGATAGTCCCAATTTCGCTCACCGCCAATGTGCTCCGGCAAGCTAGTAGTAGGCGCAGCGATAATCGCGCCAGTAGGCTCATAGGTCATTAGCTTCAGCGCTAAGGCCGAGCGCTCTACCTGCCGCCGCCAGCGACCGCGATAGACGCACTGAGACAGCCACTGACGCCAATAGGCGCTGGTTTCTTCAAATAAACCTTTGGCGGTCTGGTTTAGATCCGCGAGCTGACTGGGCGATAGAATGTCATCGTTTTGCTGAGCACTAGCTGTTGGCTGGTAGCTCAATGAAGTCGCCAGCAAGTTAGCGGGTGCGTTTTGAGGCTGAGCACGACGATTGAGTAGGCCATCGCCATCGGGATGAGCGTTCAGCGGTTTAAAAATAAAGGTAACGGTTTCACCTTCTTGCAGGGTGAATTCAGCAAAGGCTCCGCGCTGGTTGAGCTTGAGCGGAACGCTGGTAATCAGCTCGAAAAACTGACCCTGCGCTTCGCAGATGTCCTCGCAGCCGTCAGCTTTGGCAAAGGAATCTGCCTCAGAGAGATCTTCATCGCCGGAAAAGACCACACCGGTTAGCGAACCAAAAGTTGTATGCGTTGTCCGACCGTAGTTAAACGCCGGGTAGCATTCTACTTTGAAGGTAATCTCTTTGCGGACGCTGCGCACTTGGCGCACAATCCAATTGCGCATTTTGGTGCGGTGCGTTTCAGAATGGGCTAAGGGCATGAAATCGATGACTTCGCCGACACCGCGATCGCACAAAAAGCGCGTGATCAAAATGTTCGTTTCAGGATAGTAAAACTGCTTATGATGGTCGCCTTTGACCGTCGATTCTATTTTAAAGTGACCGCCTTTTTCATGGTCTAAAATCGCCCCAAAAATACTCGGCGAATCGTGCCGGGGGTGACAAAACCAGTCAATCGAGCCATTTAGCCCCACTAGCGCCGTGGTGCGCATGTTGCCAATAAGGCCATAATCTTCAATCGGCTGATAGCTCACAAATATTCCTAGCTCAGATAATTCCTGATCATTTCACAGGGCTTAACAGTGATAATCGTATCTGGTTATCACTAAAGTTGTCTGCCGCTAGATTGCTTTGAAAATAATGACCTACTGGCTCCGCCGCCAGTTGAACCAATTTTCGGCCCAGTCACGCCGCCAGCGGCGAGGCTGCCACTGTATTTGGTGCGATTTCTCTGCGGCAACTCGTACCAAATCAGTTAGGTCGTGGGTTGGGGCATTGAGTGGCAGGGCCTGACTCAGTAGGCTGATTGGTTGGTTGAGGGCTAAAGTCAACGCCTGCACCAGCATCTGCGCCCCACTGCCGACTAAATGAATGCCCAACAGTCTATTTTTTACCCAAACCAGCTTGCAGTAGCTCGGCAGCGGATTAGCGCGGCTCAAGTCGGTGCTGTTGGCACTACTCGCTATCGAGACTCGAACGGCCTTGCCGTAATGCTGCTGCGCCTGCGCTTGAGTTAATCCCACATGAGCAAACTGATGATGCCCAACAGGAATAGCGGCATAGTTGATTTGACAGACCGGGATGAAGAGGGCGTTTCTCACCACAACTGATACCTCGTAGCGGGCCACAGCAGAATCGCTGAAGCTGTTTGCTAGCGTTCCACAGGCAAATACACGCGGGTGAGCGGTTTGTAAGTGTCGATTGACTGAAAGGACTGATTGGGTTGACGGGTAAACAAATTTGGGTAGGTATAGCGCTGGCTGATGGGCTAATAGCGATAAGGTGTACTTGGCTGTGGACGATAGCACCTCAGCGGCAGGATGAACGATGCTAATGCCAGTGGCTATAAGTTGCGATCGCACCCATCCTTGAAAATCTTCATCTTCATCCGGCAAAAATTGCTCAGCTAACAGCGTGACTTCAGCGCCTAGCGAAGCCAATGCTTCAGCCCACAGAACGGCTAGTGGCGATCCGCCCTGAATACTGACGGTAGCGGGCATTTTCTCGGATGCTAGCAACGCCGATAGATCTATCGGCACTGTACCAAAAGCTGCTAATACGCCGCGTGCCCTAAGCTGCCGCTGCCCCACGGTAATCACAAGTTGCCGCGATAAGCGCTCTGGCATCGCTAGCACAACGTCAATGCCGCGATCATTCATGACGGCGGCAGAGAGTTCAGTGGATTGGGTTTGAGCCGCGATCGCACTCCATTCCAAAATCGTCTGCCAGTCTAGTTCATTCGCTACGGGGGTAGCCACTTTATTGGATCGCTGAAACCATTGATTAACGCCCTGTCGGAAACACCCTTCGCCAAGCTGCTGTAAGCCTTGCAACAAATAGCGCTGCTGCTGATTTTGCTCAAACAGTCCCGGCGGCTCTACTAGCGCCACCCGCGCGCCATAGCCCACTGCCGTCATCGCCCCAATGCGTCCGGCCTCCGTGCCGCCCAAAATTACCAAATCATAGTCAGCTGGCATGGGGTGTTTTTTCTATCCTCGGCAGCACATCAGCCAAGGCTTGCAGCAAGCGCTGGTTTTCGGCAGTGGTTTTCACCGCGACTCGGAAATAGCGATCGCCCATCCCCTCAAAGCCCACCCCCTCAAAGCTCAGACAGTCGCGAATATAGATCCGATGCCGCCGTAACAGCTCAACCTGCAAAGCCGTCGTCGAAACCTCACACCTGACCAAAAAGAAATTTGCACAGCTCGGCAATGGCTTCAGCTGTGGCAATGCCTTTAATCCTGCATACAGCTCAGCATTTGCTGCGGTTAGCCAAGTCCACGTTTGAGCTTGAAAATCGGTATCAGCGATCGCCGCCACCCCCGCTGCCGCCGCCAGCACATTCACAGCCCAAGGATCGCGCCACGACTGCCAGCGTTTCAGCGTTTCCGGCTGAGCTACCGCATAGCCTAATCGCAGCCCCGGCATACTATAAAACTTAGTCAATGAGCGGATCACAACCAAATTGGGCAACTCAGCTACCCAATCAATCACACTCTGCTGCCGTTCAGGCGGCAAAAAGTCCATAAACGCCTCATCCACCACTACCCAGCCAAAGCGCAACAGCAAAGGCCGCAGCCGCTCCCGACTAAACAGCGCTCCCGTTGGATTGTGCGGGTTATTTAATAGCAGGCCGCACTCACGCCAATCAATCGACTGACTCGTTAAATTTTCATCCCAACGTTCATCTAGCGATCCATCTCCCTCGAATAGCGAAATCGCCTTTAACTCACAGCCAAACGCCCGCAGCGCCCGATCATAATCGCTAAATCCTGGCGACAGACAAAAGCACCCCCCTGGCAGAAAGGCCACGTCACGCGCCGCCCAAGTCAACAGCTCAGCCGCCCCGTTACCCACCAGCACCTGCTCCGGCAAAATCTGATGATGCAAAGCCAAAGCTCCGCGCAAATCAGCGTAGTCTGTCTCTGGGTAGGCCCCTATCAATGAAAAAGCCGCCCGAACCGCCTCACTCACAGAGCTAGGCGGCCCCAGCGGACTAATACTTGCTGAAAAATCTAACAGTTCATCAGGCGCACAGCCAGATAGCCGAGCGGCCCAAGCCAAATTGCCCCCATGAACTGGTCTAGACATGCTACGAAGCCGACATGAAACGAAAAAATCTAAAGAAACAGAGATCTTTATAGATTACTTTTTCTTTTTACCCGCAACCATTTCTTTAAACTGCTTACCCGCTGAAAAAGCAGGCACCGTAGTTGCCGGAATCACCATCGTATCGCCAGTTTTAGGGTTGCGACCTTCGCGCTCTTTGCGAGCCCGTGGTTCAAATGACCCAAATCCGACTAGGGTCACCTTTTCGCCTTTGGAAACGGCTTCCATAATGGACTCTACAGCCGCCGAAATCACAGCATCAGCCTGCTTTTTCGTGACCGATGACTTTTCTGCAACTGTATCGACGAGTTCACCTTTATTCATGCTTATCTCCTTGGAGGATGATTGGATTACTTTGATCTCAGTGAGGAAATCTCAGTGAATAGATCTCAGTGAATGGATTTAACTTGGCCGATTTGAAACCAATTTGAAACCGATTTGATTACCGATTTAACTAAGTTGGACAAACGTGGAACGAACTATAGATTACCTGATGGCAAAATTAAAGTTTTTATGAGGATCACGAAATAGCGACTGGACAGTAATCGCTGAAACCCTTGAAACCTCATAATTTTTACTGAATCATTTTAAGGGGTACTTGCGCAATCTGAACAGAGAAAACCTTATAATTTATCTGGATTTCAGGCATTTTCAAGAAAGTTCATACTTTTTTAGAAAAAAATCTAAAAATTCTGTCTTGACAAAAAACCGATGCTCCTTAACTAATTCAGAAGCATCGGCTAAAATTTATCCCATTAAGGGGTCAATAAGCGGCTAAGCAGCCCAATCTACTGATTTTGCCGTTCTTGCAGAAGCTGCTGCACATCCTCACCCGGCGTATGGCTATAGCCATACACACTCGCATCAGAATCATCTAGTACTTCGGGCGTTAGCAGCACAATTAGTTCACGGCGCTCACTGGTACGATTTGTCCGCCTGAAGAGTGCACCAAGAATAGGAATATCTCCAAGAATAGGTACTTTTGAAGGGTCTACGCGGTCAGATTCTTGGATAATCCCAGATAGTACTAGTGTTTGACCATCTCTGACGCGGATTTGTCCTGAAGTTAATTGACGCTCTGCCAATAGAACTGCTGTCCCCAAATCTCCAACTTGGAAAACACTAGTCGGTGCAGATATAGAAGGCGCAACAGACAAGTTAACAAAGCCATTATCGTCGATTCTATCTATTTGAACCTGTAGGCTCAAGCCTGCTTTTCCTTTCTCAAAGTTTGTGGTTGTCAAAACCCCAGCATCAGTAACCTCTCTTTCTATGGAGATATTCGTTACAATTTCTTGAGTGAGGTCAACCGCACCAGGTTGACCTTCTTGTACAACCAGCGTTGGATCGGTCACGATTTTAGCTTGGCCGTTAGTGACGACAGCTTGTAGTTGAGACAAGAATCTAGATGCAATGTTGAAAGGTACAGCTCCGAACAAAGGTGCAAGCCCTCTTCCAACTTGACCAGGACTCAAGCTTGTAGAAGCTGGAGCGCCAGCGCCAAAGTTAACTAGACCTAGCCCACCCGTCTGGACGAAGCTTGTGTCGCCAGCACTAAATGAAAAGCTAGTTCCAAAGGCATCAAGCGAATCAAGATTCACATCAATTACTCGCAGGTTCACGGCAACTTGGCGACGACGCACATCGAGCTGGACTAGCTGAGAAGAAGCAATCTCGATTTGACGAGGCGTGCCAACCATCGTCAGAGAGTTAGTTCTTTCATCGCCGATAACCTGCAAACCTCTGAGTAAAGGAAGAGAATCTTCAAAATCAATACGTTGGTTTTCAACGTTGGTTGAGGAAGTACTCGTGGCTTCGCTGACTGTAGATCCCGCCCCTACTTCAGTTGCGTTAACGTTAGTGGTTGTGATTTCACTAGAAACAGCTGTCTCTGCGCCCATCGCCACAAGGAAATTGAGCGCCACTGCCACATCTACTTGATTCAGTCGAATGCTGCGCACCAGCACATTACGAGCGCTGTTCGGGAGCCGAGGCCCGACAAAAATCGTCCGACCAATTTTGTTGGCTTCGAGTCCAGAAAGCTGTAATACATAGTTAAAAACATTTTGAACCGGCTCGTTTTCAATATCTAATGAAACTCGGACATCGCCGCCGTCGCCGCCTGCGGCTGGATCAGCACCTGCATCCGCGTTGGCATTGGTAAAAGCTATGTTGAGTCCAGCGGCGCGGGCGAGCAATGACAAGACCTCACGTGCGGAGGCATCTCGAAGTACCAATCGAGGAACGCGCTCAGCGGTGCCTAAATCAATCGTATCTAGCGTGGAGTCAATGTCTGAAATGGCTAGATCGCCCACCGGGGGTGCGATCGCTCTCGGCAAAAACGGCGGCGCACCATTCATCGTGGGCGCAGCCACTGGCGTTCCATCAATAATCACCGATGGATTCGGTACCAGCACATCCGGCGTTTGCGGATTTTGCGGCGTTTGAGCAGGTTGGTCAGGTTGAGCCTGTGCTAGCGCTCTCGGTGCAGGTGCAGAAACAGCGTTGGCATCAGGCACTGTGACAATCGCCTCAGGCAATCGAGACGGCATTGCCTTCGCACCAGATCGCGTATTTAAGCTAATCAGTACCGAATCGTCATCCGCCGACTTTTGAATATCGCTAATTGGCGCTTGCCGCTTGCCATTTACCGTCAGGCGCACTCGGTCAGGGCCAATTGCCTCTAGCTGCAACGATTCAATCCCAGGCGCAGGATTTTTTTGGCTGAAGCTTTTGCCATTGGGTAACTGTAGCTGAGCGTGCGCAATATCAGCCTGCAACGTTTTCCCAGACGTTGCCGACACCATCTGCGGCGAGTCTCCAGAAGTTTCTAGCGTCAGTACCAGTCCTGATCTCGTTTGGCGTAAGTCAATGCCTTTGACAGTGGTCGCGCCACTTGCAGGGTCCATGGCGGTAAGCGGGCCAGCCAGTACAGCCAGTGCCCCGCCAACCATTAAATGGCTGAGATTAAGACGACTAAAATTAGGACGGCGTTTCACGGGTCACTCCTTTGAGATCAGAATTTAGCAATGGACAGCGAAAATGGAAAGCGAAAATAAACAACGGAGATAATCAGTAAAAATCGAAACTTTAAACCGAGCTCAAACTCGTTAAACCTCTTATGGCGGCGGCGCGGCTTCGGCAGGCGGTGCGCCCTCAACAGGAGCGGCTTCGGCAGGCGGCGCAATCTCCGGCGGCTTATCAGCATCAGCCGTTGGCAATAGCGCATCTAGCTGAAAGCTCACCTCCAGCGGAACCTTTGATTCGACGACCACTCGACCATTGGCTCCAATCACGGTCTCAGCAACTGGCTCACCGCTGGTGACGTTGAATTCACGGATCAGCAGCAAAGGCTCTAAGCGTTCTAAATTTCGTAAGATGGCTTGAATTTGAGCATAGTCGCCCGAAATTTGCACAGCGTAGGTTTCGCGCTTGAGCTTGCCATTTACGCCTTCACCCAAAGAGCTGTCGGCAATCACTGCCTTTTCGCCGGGGGTAAAGCCCTTTAGCTTGGCCTCTACCAAAATCGGCGGAATGCCCCTTGCTTCTACTTGCGATCGCACCCCTTTCAGCGAAGCATTACTGCTCTCTATTCGCTGGTTAATATCTAGCAGCAGCGTGTCCATCGTCTTCTCACTGGCAAATAGAGAATACACCTGTCGGCGACGGGCCATCGCCGCGTCAAGGTCGGCCTGAACCTTAGCAATATCTTGGAGCTGCTGAGCCTGCGACAGTAGCTGACCTTCCTTCGTCGAAATTTCTGCACTCAGCGTCTTGTTCGCTTCAGCGACTGGCTGCACCAGCTTAATAAAGCCATAAGCTGCCGCGCCAATGCCAATCAAGGCCAGCAGCCCGCCAATAATCGCCGGCGACAGCTCAATGCCAAACACAACCGGATTGAGCGGTTCATCAATAAAATCGTCATCGGGCGAGATAAAAGCTCCAGAGGCGGTCATTGCTAAATTGCTCCTGTAGATTGAAGGGCCAGAATGCGAGCAGCTAGCCCCGTAGACTCTTGCTGGCGGTTTAGCTCATCGAGCAGCGCGGTGGCTGAAATGCTCTTGATATCGGCAGCAATGGTGTAGGTCACCAGCGATAGCGTTTTACCGTCATCGACGCCGCCAGGGCAGTAGCCCACCACCGGTTCGCCTAACGAAGCACTGGTGATATCAATCGACGCCGCCTCTAAAAACGGTGAGGTTTTGAGCGTCAGCAAAAAGTCATTCACGTCATTAAACGAGCAGGCATTGCCCGTTAAAGTCAGCCCACCTGCGGCTGAGCCACCCTCTATTGGAGCCGTTTGCACCAAGCTCGAAAGCTGGGTTCGAGTCGGAATGCGCGACTGGACATCGCGCGCGATCGCAGACCAAGGCCGAATGCGCTCAAACACCGTAGCCAATGCCTGAATTTCGGTATCAATTGCTTGGGTTTGCTGGCGCACTGTCTCGACTTGAGCAATCTTTTGCTGGAGTTCACCGAGCTGCGCATCCAATGCCGTGCTTTGAGCGATGAGACTTTTTTGCTGGTTTTGCAATAAAAACCAGTAGCCGCCGACCCCACCACAGGCCAAAAAGGCCACCGCCACCCCAACCAGCATCGGCACTTTCCCAGCCGCGCTTGTGGGTCTATCGATTGCGACAATTGCCTCAATAGGGCGATCAGCGCGGTCGTTTAAAAAGTTAATATCAATTCCGTACATAGCCTTTCACCTCCTTACCTATAGTTCTCTAAGACCTAAACCCAGCACTGTCGCCAATCCTGGCCGCTGAGAGAGCGAGATCTCTTCACTGACTTCGATAGCCAAAGAAGCAACCGGATCGATCACGCTAGTCGGTAGTCCCAATCGCTCAGAAAAAAAATCGTCTAAGTTTCCAATCGCGCTACCCGTACCCGCTAGCAGCAGTTGCGCGACTTCCATGTCTAGATAAAAATCGATTGAGCGTCTGAGCTCATCAGCGAGTTCACCTAAGACCCGCAACATCGCAGTAGTGCCAGGGTTCATCCCGCTCTTCGGGCCACTTGACATCGGCCCAGGCGGCACAGACATTCCTTGCAGTAGCTCAGCATTACGAGATTTTGGTAAGTTCATTGCCCGACTCAACGCACTTTGAATCTGCGAGGTACCCAAGGGAACGGTTCGCGAAAAGTGCGGAATGCCATCAACCACAATCGAGATTTCGGTACTCTCAAACTGAATATCGACAATCGCCGCCGCCTCTTGCGAGGTAAATTGCCGAAGCTGTTCGCGAATCGTACGGATCAAAGCAAAGCTGCTAGTTTCGAGTACGCTGAGGTTAATACCGGCTTGCGCAAAGGTTTCGGTATAGCTATCAGTGATGTCTTTTTTAACGGCGACTAGCAGCACCTGCACTTTTTCAATGCCGTCATCATCGACAAAAAAGCCGAGCTTTTGATAATCGACATCTGCTTCATCGCGTGGAAACGGCAAATACAGGCTGGCTTCTTGGTTGAGCACCATTTCTCGCAGCTCATTGTCATCTAGCTCAGCAGGTAGCGGAATCACGCGGGTAACGGCTTTGCCGGGAACAGCAGTCGTGGCCTGTTTGACTTTGATTTTGTTTTCAGCCAGGGTTGATTGAATGATTTCGGCCATGGTGGCACTATCGACGATTTGCCCTTCCTCAAAGACCCCTTCAGGAATTTCAGCGGTTGCTAAGGTTTGAAGCTTAAGCTTTTGACCCTGTTTTTTAAGCTGGGCAATGTTGATGCGCTCCGGGGTGAGCTCGATGCCTACCCCGGGTGTTTTTTTAGAAAGTAAGGCTTTGAGTCTATTCACGACTGCGTTTGCCCGATGAGTAATAACCGATGCGTAATAGCGGCAACCATTCAGATGAAATCCGAATTTGGATTATCTGAATTTGGACTCTAGATTGCCCAGGTGTTAACAGAAAAAATACATTTAAGTACGGATAGCTTAAAAGTGCCTTCACGGGCGAATGCTAAGGGGCTAGGCGATCACACTCACCCCCTATCAAATAGCACTCAGTAATTAAACGGAGAGGCTCAAATGAATCAGCGCGTAATGTGCGATACCCGTGAAAATGCACCGGCAATGCAGTTTGCCCACAGCAACTACATAACAAACAGGCTTGATAGACACAGGCTCATCCCGTTTGCAACTCAGATCGCAAGTCCTCTGCAAAAGCCTCAAATTCTGTCCCACTGACACCGTACAGAGGGGCAATTTGTGCAGTAAAGTGCTTTGTCATACCGCAATCAGCGATTTGCGATCAGCTCAGCTGAAATAGCCCCGGCTAAAATAGCCCGATTAAAGTAAATACGATTGAAATCATCATGTCTTTGATTCGCCACTGGAAACGATTTCTGGCTCTAGCTCTTGTCGGCTTGCTCTCAAGCTGGCTGATCAGCTGCGGCAGTAGCTCTACTCCATCTGCCCAGACGAGTGCGACAGACGCTTCTGGCCCTGCCGAGGTGGAATTTTGGACGATGCAGCTTTCGCCCAAGTTCGATGACTATTTCAACCAGCTGATTGCTGATTTTGAAGCCGAAAATCCTGACACCACCGTGAAATGGGTAGACGTCCCCTGGAGTGATATGGAGACCAAAATTTTGGCGGCAGTCTCAGCCGGTAACGCCCCTGACGTGGTGAATTTAAACCCTAACTTTGCGTCACAGCTAGCCGCTAAAGGCGCTTGGCTAACCTTAGATGACAAGCTCTCAGCCACAGAACAGGCCGTTTATTTGCCAAAGATCTGGCAGGCGACTCAGATCAATGGCGATAGCTTTGGCTTCCCTTGGTATCTCACGGCCAGAGTCACTCTATATAACAGTGAGATTTTTAAAGCGGCAGGCATTACCGATCCGCCGAAAACCTTTGAAGAACTCGCTACGGTGGCTAAGAAAATTAAAGAAAAAACCGGGAAGTATGCGTTCTTTATCAGCTTTGTGCCTGAAGATGCGGCAGATGTGCTTCAGTCTTTCATTCAAATGGGAGTGCCGCTAGTCGATGATGCCGGTCAGGCCGCTTTCAATACGCCTGAGGGCAAAAAGGTCTTTCAATATTGGACGGATCTCTATCAGCAAAAGCTACTGCCGCAAGAAGTGCTGACGCAAGGCCACCAGCAGGCCATCCAGCTCTATCAATCGGGTGAAACGGCGATTTTAGCTTCGGGCGCAGAGTTTTTAGACACCATTGCTAGCAATGCCCCCGATATTGCCGCAGCGACCAAAACGGCTCCTCAAATTAGTGGCAGCACCGGCAAAAAAAATGTCGCAGCGATGGATTTAGTGATTCCCAAAAATACTGATGTTGAAGCGGCTGCGCTCAAATTCGCACTGTATGTGACCAATGACGCCAATCAGCTCGAATTTGCCAAAGTCGCAAATGTGCTGCCTTCGACGGTCGAGGCGATGAAAGACAGCTACTTTACGGATGTGACTGAAAACGC
>JBGTIK010000324.1:0-10036 GCA_041745715.1 Phormidesmis sp. | reverse complement strand
AACCCCATGCTCAATGCTTGGGCTATCGTCAACAACCTTAGAGCCTTTCTCCCCGATGCCAAAAAAGCAGGCCAATCGTTAGCCCAATTCTTCGGCGCTCAATTGCAGGGGTTGCCCTGGATGGAAGCGCTCAATCTCTCTACCGTAGCCGCTTTAGACAAACTGCTGCCACCTGAAAAAATTAGGCACCAATTTTAGATCTATCTGTTACTAGCTTGTTGGTTTCTATCAGATCAGGCGGCCATCAGCTCTTGCAATAAGATCAGCAATGCGTCATGGTCTACCGGTTTGACCATATGAGCGTCAAAGCCTGCGGCGCTAGATTTTTGCCGGTCTTCGACTTGTCCCCATCCAGTGAGGGCAACGAGTATTATGCTTTCTCCCCCAGGCTGCTGACGAATGCGTTCAGCGACTTCATAGCCATTGAGCCCCGGCAGGCCAATATCGAGCAGGGCAATATCAGGCTGAAAAGCAGCGGCGATTTCTACGGCTTGCAGGCCGTCGTGGGCGGTTTGCGTTTCATCGCCCGTCATTTCAAACAGCATGGCCAAAGTCATGGCCGAATCTTCGTTGTCATCGACAATCACAATGCGGCGAATATTAGCGGTTGGCAAGCTGCTCTCACCAGAATCTGCTGCCTGAGCAGTCGGGGTAATCATGGGCAACTGCACAACAAATTCACTGCCTCGTCCGAGCCCTGCGCTGTAGGCTTGCACCGAACCTTCATGCATTTCGACCAGTTGTTTAACAAGCGTAAGGCCGATGCCTAAGCCACCTTGATCGGCTGTTGCTCCTGTCCCTGAAGCCCGCTCAAAAGCACCTTCTACCTGCGTAAAGAGATCAAATATTCTGGGCAGCATTTCGGCGGAAATGCCAATGCCAGTATCTTTAATAGAAACTGTAAGATCTTTGTCGCTAGGCTCGGCGCTGAGAGAAATTTCAGCGCCGGGTTCACTATATTTGCAGGCATTGTTCAACAAGTTGCTAAATACCTGTACCAGTCGCATCGAATCAGCCTGCAAGTAAACGCTCTGCGGCGGTAAGGTCACCGTCAGTATCTGCTGAGCTGCTTCAATATCGGGGCGACAGGTTTCAACGGCTTGTTCAATAATTGCGCTGACTTCTACGGGCTCAGGGCGTAGCGTCACTTTGCCTCGGCTAATGCGGCTGACATCCATCAGCTCATCGACAAGCTGCACCATTTGATTGAGCTGACGCGCCATCATGGCCTGAATACGCTCGGTAGTTTCGTTGCCGCTGTAATTGTTGCTATGGGTGCGCTGTAGAATCTGAAGGCCGTTACGAATAGGAGCAAGGGGGGTGCGCAGTTCGTGAGCAAGGGTGGCTAAGAACTCATCTTTGCGGCGATCCGCTTCAAAGAGATCGGCAGCGAGCTGATTGCGCTCGGCTTCAGCTTGCTTAAAGTCTTCAATGTCGGTAGAGGTTCCAAACCAGCGGGTGATTTGGTCGTTATCGTCTTTGACGGGTAGCGCTCGGCCTAAAAACCAGCGATATTCGCCTGCATAAGAGCGAAAGCGATACTCAACTTCGTAGGGTTCGCCGGTGCGCAGAGAGTGACTCCAGCGATCAATGGCTTTTTGCTGATCTTCTGGGTGGAGCGGCGCGTTCCAGCCGGTACCGAGGCATTCTTCAGGAGTGCAGCCGACGTAGTCATACCAGCGGCGGTTATAGTATTCGTGATAGCCGTCGGGCCTTGTTACCCAAACAATTTGAGGCATGGTGTCAGCAATTTGCCGAAAGCGCTGCTCACTTTCTCGTAAGTCGGCTTCCGCTTGGCGTTGGCGGGTAATATCACCAACCATACCGATCATTCGGCTGTTTTGTCCGGCAGCGTTTTTCTGCACGATTGCTTTAACCCAAATCCAGCGCCTAGTGCCGTCAGCACGGCGGATTCGGCACTCAAAGTCACAAGGACTGCCGGTTTCTACGGAATGCCTGAAAGCCGCATCGACAGCAGGGCGATCGCTCACAAAAACATGCTCTAAAAACGTTTCGTATGTCCATTCTGGCAGCAGCGCATCGTAGCCAAAAATTTGATCATGCTTCAAGGTGCGAACCGTTGTATTGTCGGCTAGGTCAAGATCCCACTGCCCTAGCTTGGCAGCAGTAAGGGCTAACTCTAGACGTTCTCGGCTGTCTCGCAGCTGTCGCTCTTGCTGTTGGCGATCGCTCACATCTCGAAACACCAACACACAGCCTATGACCTCGCCCAAGCGATCGCGGATCGGCGCAGCACTATCATCAATCGGCCTTTCGGTGCCGTCTTTCGCAATCAGCACGGTGTGGTTAGCAAGGCCGACAATCGTGCCTTCGGCTAAAGCTCTAAAGACCGGATTAAGTACACTTTCGCGGCTGCTTTCGTTGACAATCTGAAAAACTTGTTCTAGTGGCTGAGACATGGCCTCTGCTATCGTCCAGCCGGTCAGAGCTTCAGCAACTGTGTTGAGGTTGGTCACTCGGTCTTGAGCATCGGTAGCGATCACCCCATCGCCAATGCTGGCTAGGGTAATTTTGAGGTTCTCGGCCTGGGCGGCAATCGTCGTAGCGGCGCGATCGCGCGTATTGAGATATTTTCGTAAGGCAATCAAAAAGGCGGTGAGCGCGGCTAGTGCTAACAAACCAGAAATTAGACCCGTCAAAATAGCGGTGCGATAAGCGCGATCTGCCTCCTGCGATCGCACCTGTAGCTGTCGCCGTTCGGTCTGCACCATCTCACTCACAATGGCTCTAATCGAGTCCATTGCAGCCTTACCCTGGTTGGAGAGCACCATTTGCTGAGCGGATTCAAGACCAGCAGTTTGTCTCAAATCAATCGTGGTTTGAAGCTCACTGAGCTTGCTGTCAACGCGATCGCGCAGTTTCGACAGCAATTCCCGCTGTGAGGCATCTGTCGCAATGAGCTGAGCAACCTGATCAATCGCGTTTGCTATTTCAGTAATAGACTGATTGTAAGGCTCTAAATAATCGGGGTTTCCGGTAATCAGAAAGCCTCGCTGCCCGGTTTCAGCGTCTTTAACGAGTGATAGCACCTGTTCTAAATGGGCAATCGTCTCGTAGCTTTGAACCACGCTACGAGCGTTTTCGTTGAGCCGCTGAACGTTTTTGGCCATTGAAATTACGTTAACCGCAAGTAAAGCGATCACCGCACTAGCCCCTGCCACTAACCATAAAGACCTAGAAAAAGGACCCGAACCTCGCTGAAAGTCGTTCTGAAGCATTGAGTTATCAGCACTGGGTGAAAGGCAAAAGCAGCAAACCGGAGGGCAGACTACTAAAACTTAGACTATTCCTAAAGCAATAGTTCAAAAGGCATAGGCATCATGAAATAGGATAGTACGCCGAAGCTGCTGCCTAATCATCCCAAAGATAGATGAGAAAACAAAAACGACCTAAACAGCTGATAGTTGCGCAGATACGGCCTTAACTTGTGGAGATGAAGGCGCTGGCTGAGGGTGCGGTTCACCCACTAATATTACTGAGCCAGAAAGCTGCTGTACCAGCGGGGCCGTGTTTTCGCCGAGGGTGAGGCCGCTGTTACTACGGCGACGCTGTGATCGCAGAATCACCAAATCATAGCTGCGCGCCGCTTTTGTGATCGCTAGCACCACATTATCTCTTGCCAACAGCTCAATTTCCATAGTGGCATTCGTCGATGGCAACCGATTTGTTAATACTTCTAGCTGTTTTTTCACCCGCGTTTGATAAAGCGATGACGCACGCGGGCTATAGATATGTAACAGCGTGATTTTGGCTTGACTTGCTGCTGCTAGCACCTGAGCAAACCGCAACACTCTAAGCGTCATCACCGAAGGCGTCTCAATCGGGATTAAAATTGTCTTCATAGTCGATGGAGATTCTAGCAATCTAGCCACCACCACCGGACAGTGGGCCATCCGCATGACTTCATCTTGAATATCGTTAAACAAACGGCGGCTCAGCTTAGACCGATGGCCCATGCCCAACACAATCAGGTTGGCGTTTTTCTCTCGGCCCACATGCGCAATGGTTTGAGCCACATTGTCGCTGATTCTCAATTCCGGCTCAACCACCAGTTCAGCAATCGATTCAAAGGCTTCACTGGCTTCCTGGGCCGTTTCTAAAAGCTGACGACCGCGAATCAGGGCTTTAGTAAGCTGCGGCGAATCCATTTGCGGCTGAGTCAAGGCAATCGCTAGCGGAATTACCCGGCCACTAGCGTATTGGGCTACGGCGGTCGCAAGTTCTATCAGCGATCGCTCGTTCTCAGGGTTATACACCGGCACCACGACCGCAAAAGACTCTGGAATCTCGCTCGGTGGCGGTAGCCATTCTGCCATATCGGTATCATCAAACGTCTTTTGGGTTGCCAGCTGCCCAGCGGCTCTTGTCGTTACCAACGGCCCCAAAATTGAAGTCACCAGCATTAGCAAAATCACGCTGTTAAATACCTCTGTATTAATAATTTCAGCTTCATAGCCGACTAGCGCTGCGGCCAGCGTTGCGGCTACCTGTGGAATTGACAGTGACCACATCGCCCAAGCTTGCGTCCAGCTATACTGGTAAAGCTGTTTGGCTGCGATCGCGGCCACGAGCTTCGTCAATAGCAGCATCCCCACAATCATCAATGGCAAATTAATCGCTGCCACAATATCTCTAAAAGCATTGAGATCTAGCAACAGCCCCATATTGACAAAAAACATTGGAATGAACAGCACGCTGCCCATAAATTCTGTTTTTTCCTTAACCGAGCCATCGCCAATAATGCTGTTGATTGCCAGCCCTGCTAAAAACGCACCAATAATATTCTCAACCCCAATCAGCTGCGCGACCACTGCCGCCAAAAACACCGACAGCAAAACAAACAACACTCGGTTGCCTTCATCTCTCCCTACCTTACGAAAAAAGACTTTGCCAAGCTGCTTTAGTCCAACCAGAACAGCCACTGCATACAGCGCTAAAGAGCCTAGCAGCGTCAGCAGCTTCACCACTGAAAAATCGCCCTGGTTGATGCCCAAACAAATCGCCAGCACAAGTAGTGCACCAATATCGGTAAAAATCGTCGCTCCAATCGTGACCGTTATCGCCTCATCATTCACAATGCCTAAGCGCTGCACAATGGGATAGGCTAATAAGGTGTGCGAGGCTAGCAGTGAGCCGATCAAAACAGCCGCTAGCCAGCCAAAGCCAAAGAACAATCCGACCGCAATACCGCCGACTAGCGGCACCGCAAACGTCAGCAGCCCAAATCCCATAGAGCGATCGCGCGTTTTTTGAAACAGCGCCAAGTCAATCTCTAAGCCAGCGACAAACATCAAATAAATCTTGCCGATTTCAGAAAACAGCTTCATTGTCTCCGAATCAGCATTCAGCCAGCCTAAACCGCTACCGCCAAAGAGAACGCCTGCGGCAATTAAGCCCACCAGTCCCGGCAGCTTAAAGCGCTCAAAAATGGGGGGCGTCACCAATACAATTGCCAGCAATAGAACGAAGGTCGCGACCGGCGATCGCAACGTCTCAGAAACCGGCTCCATCAAAAACAAAAACATGTTGCTGACCTAATTGGCAAAAATAATAAAAATAAGGTTACGAGAAGAAATCTGGGCTTTGCATGGAAATGGCTAGGAACACTGATTCCTAGCCATTAGCGCTTTTGAACTAAGAGCCTTGTATAACTTATATAAAAGGCTTAAGGAAAAAGACCTAGAGATTTCAGGCATTATCCAACCTTTTACAGGTTTTAGACTCTATCTGGAGGCTGAAGTCTTGTTGTGACCGATAAGCATCCCGTTTCTACAGTCATTTGCCGCCATTCATCATGTTCAGATCGGCTGTTCGCATCAGTACAATCATCAAAAAAAGCTATCCCCAACAACTTTACGAACCATCAGCTAGGAATCTCACTGAAATACGTACGGAGTATCCTAAACCCCCAAAACTGAGCCATAAGCCTTGCAAAGATACGCCACATTAGAAAGCGTAAACAGCCATACTCAAGCCTGCTAACCGCCATGAAAAAGCTATCAACACGACTGGCAACACGACTGGGCCTAGCAACCATCTCTGCCCTATCCGTCATCACCTTTTCGGCAGGTGCAGAAGCTGCCGGACTGAGCCTCAGAAGCGATCTATCAACGACCTTCAACCAGCTCATTCAGGCCGAGCGTGTCGCTTTTGACGAACTTGCACTGCCCAAACTAGACAACTCAAAACTTTACTGGGATGGCAACCCCAATAGCGTTCAAGTCTATTTTGTCAATGAGGGCGCAGGCTACCGAAACCAGCTTCTTTTTGGAGCCAACGATGGGCCGCTAGAGATGATTTTTAATGACATCTCTTCTAAGCAAAGCATTCTTAGCGAAGCCGATGGCGCGCTATCGCTCGGTCAAGGCGCAGCCCTTCAACCGTTCTTTGGCCCTACTCAGCTGTCGTTCTTTTTACGCGCTAATGGCTTCAACGGCGGCCAAAACATCTACGGTTCTGACGACTACCGCAACACTACCGTAGGCAATCAACTGGTCAACTCTGACGGCCTTACGCACATGATTGCCTACAACTACTTTGATGGAGTCGCTCAAGAAAATTACACCATCATCGGCTTTGAAGATCTCTGGGGTGAGTTAGGAGCCAGCGGTGGCAAAAACGAAGGCTCTGATCGAGACTTCAATGATGTGGTATTTGCCATCAAGGGACTGTCTTATCGCCAGCCCAGCCCGCCGACTGATCCAACTGATGTGCCTGAGCCTTCGGCTGTACTAGGGCTACTTGGAATGGTTTTGTTAGGAGGCGCAGGGCTTCAGCGACAGTCCGGCCAAAAGTTTAGCTAGCCGACGAATTTACCATTGCATCTGACAGTCAACCCATTAATCTTATGCGCAGCGCCCGGTGGGTTGATAGCTTGCTACGACTCGGCCAAAGCATCGCAGCAAAGCATAATAGCCAGCGCTGATGGGATCGCGCAGGTCAGTAATCGAATCAATGCCAATGCCATTGCGGCCCATGCTGCTACCAGAGCTATGAATGTATCGCCCTTCACCTAGGTGGAGGGCGACATGCGTTGTGCGCGCTGGCGTGCCAAAAAATATCAAATCGCCAATCTGCAAGTCGATTAGATCAATGCGCTGGGTAAAGTCTTCCTGCTGATAGGAGTCGCGAGGGAGCTGAATGCCTGCTGATATAAAAGCCGCCTGCACTAACCCTGAGCAATCGTAATTAGGCGCAGTGGCCCCACCCCACAGATATCCGTTCGGTACCGCCATCGCCGCTTGGGCAAACGCAATCACTTGCGGTAGTCGTTGCTGAATAGCTAGGGCGCTGAGCAGCGGCGCTTGATAAGGTTCACTCACCGGGCTCAAGTCACTGACATGACTGGCCGCAACCCAGCCAAGATAGTCGTCTTTGCAAATGCAGACGCGAATGGCGCTGTGGTCTTTCGCGACTTCTAAAATATGCAGCGCATGACCCACGTCGGCTTGGGTGACTAAGCCAACGCAGGCTGACGTTTTGTAGAGGTTAATGGGGCGATCGCACCGATACGAATGGTTTGTGCTGAGATAAATTTCATCTTGCAGTGCTTCTATCGTAACCATATGCCGATGTCTTAACCCCGATGCCCATTGAGAGATAAGTAACCATACCCTAAGAACGCCTCACTTCAGCCAATCACCTCTATGAAGGCAAGCTCAGAAACGGTAGGCTGATATACATAAAGCTCACTTGGGCTCTTTGTCTGTCTTGTGTAAACCCTCTGTTGCTTATGACTACTACTCTTTCTGTGACTGCGCCAACGATTGATACCCGCCATTTACTATCGCTCAAACCGCTCGATATTCCGGCTCGGCTATTGCTTGGCCCTGGCCCTTCTAATGCTGATCCAGCAGTGCTAGCAGCAATGGATCGTCAGCCGATTGGACATCTTGATAAAGCCTACCTTCAGCTGATGGATGAAGTGCAATCGCTCATGCGCTACGCTTGGCAAACCGATAACCGGATGACGCTGCCAGTGAGCGGCACGGGGTCGGCGGCAATGGAGGCGACGCTAGCGAATACTGTAGAGCCTGGAGACAAGGTGCTGGTGTGTGTAAACGGTTATTTTGGCCATCGTTTGGTCGATATGGCTGGGCGCTATGGGGCCGAGGTGAGCAGCATTCACCGGGCCTGGGGCGAGGTGTTTACCCTGGCAGATATCCGCGCCGCGCTGGAAAAATATCGTCCGCAAATTATGGCCATCGTTCATGCCGAAACCTCTACCGGCGTGTGTCAGCCGATGGAGGGCATTGGCGATTTGTGCCGCGAGTACGATTGTCTGCTGATTCTCGATACGGTGACGAGCTTGGGCGGTGTGCCTTTGTTTTTAGATCAGTGGGGCGTAGATTTGGCCTATAGCTGTAGCCAAAAGGGGCTGAGCTGCCCGCCCGGAAGTTCGCCGTTTACGATGAGCGATCGCGCCCTCACAAAGCTCAACAACCGCCAAAGCAAAGTTGCCAACTGGTATTTAGATATGTCTTTGCTCAGCAACTACTGGGGTAAGGGCCGCACCTATCATCACACCGCCCCCGTAAATATGACCTACGCCATCCGCGAAGCCTTGCGCCTACTTGCCGAGGAAGGCTTAGAAAATCGCTGGACTCGTCACCAAAATGCTGCCGAGCGCCTCTACGCAGGGCTAGAAGAGATGGGCCTCACCTGCCATGTGCCGCGTGAGCATCGGCTGCACACCCTCACTACCGTTCGTATTCCCGCGGGCGTAGATGGGAAAGCAGTGACCAATAAGCTGATTGATGATCACAATCTAGAATTGGGCGGTGGCTTGGGAGATCTCGCTGGTAAGGTATGGCGCGTGGGTTTGATGGGCTACAACGCTACCTCAGAGAATGTAGACACGTTTTTAGCAGCGCTAAAGCAGGTGCTGGCTGAGCTGGCGTAAGCGTTAACGACGAAAGCTCAAAATCCCCACAAAAATCCCCACAAAAATCCCCACAGAGCCTTTCGCTTTGTGGGGATTTCTTGAACGGGGAAGTCAGGTAGAGCAAATACAGCTATTCGGCTAATCCATAAAGCATTCGTAGCGAGAAAATAGCGCTAACGGACTCAGCCGCTTTGCCCAGGGGTAGACAGTTGTATAACGGCGACGGCGAAACAATCTAAACATAGTCATAGGGCAATTGAGATGTTGAGATCAGCTATTAAGAAAGTCACGGTCAATCAAAATTTGACAAAATTTGATAGCCAGATAAGAAAGCTATCTGAATGCTGCTCTGTTCTGATGCAGCCTTGAGAAAACTAGCTACCTCACAACCTGCAAAAAATGCGCAGGTTCATCCGGGCAATAACCAATGAACTTGGCTGAAGATAACGGCTACCTTTTATTTCTATAGCAGCCATTCGCGGGATGGCTTGTAGCGATCGCGACCTTCCTTTTACCTTTCTGCAAAAAGCCTAGCGGTACCCGCATATAGGCTTTTGAGCGCATTTAGGCTAGTTTTGGGCAGTTTTCAAGGTTCTAGTACATGGATTTAGCCTAAAACAATGATTGGGATTGCGCAAGTGGCCGATTGCAGTCACCGCATCGATCCCTTGGCTGTTCAGTTAGCCAGCGCTTGATGGGCCAGTGCTTGATGGGCCGGTGCTTGAGGATGAGCGATCGCCAAATTCTGACCGGACAGTTTAAAGCGGCTTAACCTAAACCTTACAAGCAACAGTGAGTTGAGTAAGGTATTACTGCGAACATAGCTGACAACACAACGACACATAAAGGCGAACTCACATCCGCCCCTTAAACTTGCTCATTCCGGTAACGGACGGAGGATAGCCCGGCTTTGAAATGTAAAGGAATCATGACCCTAACGTAGTCCTACGGAAAGTGATCACACCGGCTTGCTTTCAGCCAAAAGGTCACGAGTTATAACTATTTCTGGTGTACAGCGTAGGAGACAAAAAAAGGCGTATCCATCTGGGAATGAAAAAGCACCAGAAAAAGGAATACAGCATGACTCAAGATAATCTAGTCGAGTTCAAAACACCAGAGACTGAGGAAACC
>JBGTIK010000323.1:0-11949 GCA_041745715.1 Phormidesmis sp. | reverse complement strand
GCCAGCAGAGAAAAGGAACCTCAGAGCGTGCCAGAAGCGGTCACGGCTGCATAAGCGTAAGCCGTCACAGCCATTCCTGGCATTGTTTGCTACCAGCTTGAAGTGGGGGAGTGCTGACGGCAATCGCTGATTGGCCTCTTGCAGGCTCAATTTCGGGTTCTTCTGTCACAATCGGCGTACTAAACCCTCCTATCACCTCCAACTAACGCGATGGACTACCCTTATGGCGTGTCGTTGAGTGCTGATTTTAGTCCGTCAATGTAGTTGCTGATCAGATGATCTTTAAAGCTGCCTGTGACAATACGCCAAGTGAACCGCCGAGCGAGTTTGATATCGCTATCGACATGCCGGTAGCCTTGCCACGGGGCAGGCACACCTACCACCGCATCCCAACCATTTACGACTCGCCACGTATCGGGCATCCGACGGTTGTAAGAGTCTACGAAAGCTTGATTGCCGACTCTAGGAGAGCCGAAGGTATAGGCTTCTAAGGTAATTTGTTGGCCAAAGTTGTACTGCAAATCGACAGCGCACAGGGTGGCTACAGCTCCGCCTAAGCTATGTCCCGTAATCCGATAGCGCTTCGCACCGCCTTTTTGCAAACTCTCTTTGATATAGCGATGTACGTCATCTCGCACAGAGAGATAGGCTTCTGTAAACCCACGGTGCATTCTCACTGGATTATCTGACTTAGCAGCGTAGGGTTCCGGGTAGATTAGATTCTTTTCTTCAGCAACGATTTGAGTCACTTCCTTCATTTGTTCGCGATATTCTTTTTTCTCCTGAGACGACCAATCGTAGCTATCTTGGCCAAATTGAATGTTGGTATTCCAGTCTTGCTCACTGTCACTACCGCGCATCACAATAATGGCTAACTGCTGAGCCGGATCTTCCAAAATTGCGAGCTGGGTGTCTGTCGATTGTTTTTCGATCAGTTTGGGCCGAAGCTGACTCCACTCGCTGAACTTGATGTCCGAAAAGGATTGATAGACTTCTTGAGCCAACGTGGCACATTGAAGCGCAGCTTTATAGTCCATTTCTATACTTCACTTGAAGATACCTTTAGCATTTGACTGGGTTATTTCACTAAACTATCAGCCGCTTTCCGATAAAATATGCTAATCGGCGGGGCTACGAAAATGGAAAGAGCTGAATGAAAAACTGGTCGATTTACCTAATAAGGACTCAACATAGCACTCTATATACCGGCATTACAACAGATGTTTCACAACGCTTTACAGAGCATCAGTCGGGCAAAAGGGGAGCAAAGTATCTTCGCGCTAAAGGGCCGCTGGCGCTGGTGTATTACGTTGAGGTGGGTACGCATTCGCTAGCCGCTAAAGTCGAGTATAAAATCAAACAATTGGTGAAAGCGAAAAAAGAGAATATTGTCGCTAACGCCCCGAATAGAGAATCTTTGCTGAGATTATTAAATATTTCAGAGGGGGCAGTTCTCTGAAGATTTTTTGGGCATTTCTGGGGGCGTTCCATTAAGCTAAATCCATTAAGCTAAAGCAGTTGGCTCAGACCTTTTTTTGCATAGGCGTTCAGCGGAATACTCATGGATAACTTGAAGGTGGTTGTTGTCGGGGCAGGAATGGGGGGCTTGACGACAGCATTAGCAATGCGCCAAGCCGGGTATACCGTTGAGTTGTATGACCGGGTGAGTGAGCTGCGGCCAGCCGGAGCCGGAATTTCGATGTGGTCGAATGGGGTCAAGGTGCTGAACCGATTGGGCCTTGGTAAAGAAATGGCTAGCATTGGCGGGTCGATGAAGCGGATGACCTATATCAGCAAATCTGGAGAAGTGCTGACAGATTTTAGCTTGACTCCGCTAATTGAAAAGGTGGGTCAACCCCCTTATCCGGTAGCGCGCACGGAGCTGCAACAGATGCTGCTAACGGCCTTCGGCGCAGATAATGTGCAGCTAAGGTGTGAATGTATTGCGATTGAACAAACCGCTGAGCAGGCAACGGCTAATTTTGCCGATGGGACTCAAGCCACGGGAGATGTGGTAGTTGGGGCCGATGGCACGCATTCGGTGGTGCGTGAGCATGTGCTGGGCACCAAAACGCAGCGGCGATATGCGGGCTATGTGAATTGGAATGGGCTGGTGCCTGCGGATGAAAAGCTGGCTGACAAAGAAAGCTGGGCGATCTATGTGGGCGATGGGCAGCGGGCGTCGCTGATGCCGGTAGGGGGCGATCGCTTCTATTTTTTCTTAGATGTGCCACTGGCCTATGAGGTGGAACCGCAAGCAGATATGAGAGCCGATCTGAAAGAGCATTTTGCGGGTTGGGCTGAGCCTGTGCAACAGCTAATCGCACGGTTGGATCCACAGAAAACCAATCGGGTCAAAATTCACGATATCGATCCGCTGCCTGCTTTTGTCAAAGGCCGAGTGGCGCTGCTAGGCGATGCGGGTCATAGCACCGCGCCAGATTTGGGGCAGGGCGGCTGTCAGGCGTTAGAAGATGCTTGGGTGCTAACCAATATGCTATTGACGACTAATTTGGGCGTGCCGGATGCGCTGAAACGCTATGAACAGGCTCGACGCGATCGCACGGCCCAGATCATTCTTAAAGCTCGCAAACGCGCCAATATGATCCATGGTAAAGACCCTGATCTCACCGAAGAATGGTACCAAAGCTTAGCGGCTGAAAAAGGAGATAATATTATGAACGCAATTTCAGAGCTGATTTTGCAAGGCCCGTTAGCGTAGCTTTTCTGTCGGACTTTCAAGCTTTAATCACCGTCTGTTTAGTTCATTCTGCCTAGTTTATTCTTTTAGTTTGTTCTCATTCGAGCAGCATTTTATGACCGGCAAGCTTACTACCCATGTTTTAGATACAGCCCAAGGCACGCCAGCCGCCGGGATGGCGATTGAGCTATGGCAAATTACAGACGATCTTCTAGAGAGCGATCGCCTGCTCAAAACCGTTATCACCAACTCAGATGGCCGTACCGATACGCCCCTGCTAAGCGCGCCCGATCTGGCTGTGGGCATCTATGAGCTGCGCTTCGCTGTCGGCAGCTACTTTAACGCCCATCTATCAGATTTGCCAGATCCGCCCTTTTTAAGCATCGTCTCTATCCGCTTTGGCATCGCTGACATCTCAAGTCACTACCATGTGCCGCTGCTCTGCTCACCCTGGTCATACAGCACCTATCGAGGCAGTTAGCCCGTTAAGCCCGTCAATCAGCGCATTAAAAGTCGGGCTCGGACGCATGGCGGCACTGGCTTTTTGGGGATCGGCAAAATAGTAGCCGCCAATATCTACCGGCTTGCCCTGAGCCGCTGTGAGTTCAGCCATAATCACCGATTCCTGCTCGGTGAGCTGTTTCGCTAGCGGCGCAAAAATTTCTTTTAGATCAGCGTCTTCATCCTGCTCGGCCAATGCCTGTGCCCAATACATCGCCAGGTAAACATGACTGCCGCGATTGTCTAACTCATTGACTTTGCGCGAAGGTGATTTGTCATTATCTAAAAGCTGTCCTGTTGCTTGATTAAGTGCGTCAGCGAGTACCAATGCTTTGAAATTGTTGATTTTACGACCGACTTCTTCTAGCGCAACTGCAAGTGCCAAAAACTCTCCTAAAGAATCCCAGCGCAGGTGCCCTTCTTGTACAAACTGCTGTACATGCTTGGGCGCAGAGCCGCCCGCCCCGGTTTCAGACAAGCCACCGCCTGCGAGTAGCGGCACAATTGAGAGCATTTTGGCACTGGTGCCTAATTCAAGAATGGGGAACAGATCGGTTAAATAGTCTCGTAGCACGTTGCCCGTTACTGAAATCACATTGTTACCAGCTTTAATTTGCTCACAAGTAAAGCGCATGGCAGCGACGGGGGCCAGGATTTTGATATCAAGATCATCGGCATCAGAGAGATATTGGGGCAAATATTGTTTGACTTTGGCAATAATTTGGGCGTCGTGGGCGCGATCGCTATCCAACCAAAACACAGCCGGTGCCCCCGTTGCCTTAGCTCGATTCACTGCTAGCTTTACCCAGTCTTGAATCGGCACATCCTTGGTTTGGCACATTCGCCAAATGTCCCCATTCTCCACGCTGTGCTCCATCAGCACCTGCCCTGCCTCATCAACCACACGCACAGTTCCTTTAATAGAACTGCCAGATTCATTCTCAAAATCTTTCAGAAAGATCTCAAACGTTTTATCGTGAGAGCCGTATTCCTCCGCCTTTTGCGCCATTAACCCAACATTGGCAACGCTGCCCATCATGGTTACATCAAAGGCTCCATTTTCTTGGCAAAATCTGATGATTTCCTGATACATGGTGGCGTAGCAGCGATCGGGAATCATCGCTTTCATATCATGGGGCTGACCATCTGCGCCCCACATTTGCCCAGAAGTACGAATCGCCGCCGCCATTGAAGCATCAATAATCACGTCGCTCGGCACATGCAGATTGGTAATGCCTTTGTCTGAATTGACCATTGCCAGCGGTGGCTGAGTCTTATAAACCGCTGCTAAGTCGGCTTCAATGGCGCTGCGCTGCGCTGCTGGCAGCACCTGAATTTTGGCATACAGATTGCCGAGGCCGTTGTTAGGATTGACGTTCAGCTTAGCGAAAGTATCCGCATATTTCGTAAATACAGCTTCGTAATAAGTGGTGACCGCATGACCAAACAAAATCGGATCGGAGACTTTCATCATGGTCGCTTTGACGTGTAGCGAGAGTAAGCTATCTGCCGATTTAGCAGCCTCAATCTCTTGCTGATAAAAATCTCTCAGGGCGCTGACGCTCATCACCGCTGCATCAATTACTTCACCTTCTAGCACTGCTGTTTTCTCTTTTAGTACGGTGACAGCGCCACTTTGTTCTACCAGTTCAATTTTTACATTCCCGGCCTTTGCAATCACGACAGACTGTTCACTGCCGTAAAAGTCGCCTGCGCTCATATGTGCCACATGAGAGGTAGATTCGGCTGACCATGCACCCACGCTGTGGGGATGCTTTTGGGCATATTGCTTGACCGCAGCCGCTACGCGTCGATCTGAATTGCCTTCGCGCAGTACCGGATTGACGGCGCTGCCGAGGGTTTTGGCGTAGCGTTGTTTGATGCTGGCTTCGGCTTCATTTTGAGGGTTGGCGGGATAGTCAGGAATTTGGTAGCCCTGCGCCTGTAGTTCTTTAATAGCAGCGGTTAATTGAGGAATAGACGCGCTGATATTGGGCAATTTGATAATGTTGGCAGTGGGCGTTTGGGCGAGTTCTCCTAGTTGGGTGAGGGCATCTGGCTTTTGTTGATCGGCGGTAAGATTTTCTGGAAAGTTGGCGATGATGCGTCCGACAAGGGAGATGTCGCTGAGTTCTACGGTGATGTTGGCGGGGGCAGTAAACGCCTCAATGATCGGAAGCAGTGAATGAGTTGCTAAAGCTGGCGCTTCATCGGTGAAGGTGTAGATGAGGGTATTAGGTGGATGAGTCATGTATCTTCCTTATGTAGTAATGGCCCTGTAACTATACCGCTTGGTGAAAGCACCGATAAAGCTCGAAATAAAGCCTAGAAGAAAATGAGAGGCTGAGGTGTTAAGTCGGATACTTTATAGGTGTTGCCTGCGCTCAGCGCTGAACTCATTCAGCAGGAATTAAGGCTTGTAGGCGAAAGTCAGCGATTTTGCTGATTTCTTGCAGCGATCGCGCCATCTCCTCTTCCCTTTCATTGCCTAACCGCCCCTCAAAAGCCGCCAAAATGCTGGCTTTGTCCTGCCCTTTTACCGCCATTACAAACGGAAAGCCAAATTTCTCCAGGTAGGCTTTGTTGAGTGCTTGAAATCGTTCATGCTCAAACGGCTCTAGCTGATTGAGGCCGGTGCTAGCTTGCTCTTGAACTGAGTTTGCGGCCATTTTTGATCGGGTGGCGAGTTCGGGGTGAGCCTGAATCAGCGCCAGCTGTTCGGCGGGCGGCATAGCTTCGACGATAGCGACCATCTTTCTATGAAGATCTAAGCGGCTGGTGAAGGGGCGATAAGTCCAGGTTTTTTGCGCGATCGCGGGCGTTTCTTCAAAAATCGGGCCGAGTAAGGCTACAAACTGCGCCTGGCTGAGTTGGTTGAGATCAGAAGTCGCATAGGTCAATGCGGTCATACGCTTGCGGTGGGATATCTGCAGTTGATGGCTTTACCATATCAACGACCACTGGTTATTTCACCTCTATTTTTTACCGATTTGTTGACCCATGACTTCAGATACCTCCGCGCCAGAAGCCCCAGAAGCTACAAAGGAAAATCATGAAACGCCCAGCCCATCTTTATTCTTAGGCGCGGCGCTGCTGACGGTTGGATTTTTGGCCAATACGGTTCAGGCGGCTTTGGGTAAGGTGGCGCAATCGAGCATAGGCCCTGGCCAGTTTTTGTGGCTGCTGATTTTGCTGGCTTTGGGAGTGCTATTGCCGATTGAGGCGGTGCGCCGAGGCGAAGATCTGCGCGCCGGGTTTAAAGCTAAGGTGCTGCCTTATTTTCTATTGCGGGCGGTGTTTGGGCTTTGCGGCTTTTATTTGTTCATCTGGGCAGCGGGGCTTGGCAGCTTGGTGAGTGCGAACGTGCTGCTGAATACGACGCCGATTTTGATTCCGGTGATTGGCGTCGTGGCGCTGGGTAAGCAAATTTCTAGGCAGCTATGGGGCGCTATTGCTCTCGGCTTCATCGGCTTACTGCTAGTAGTGCAGCCCAACGCGGAGCTATTGCGCAATCCTGCAAATTTGATTGGATTAGGGGCGGGGCTATCGGTAGCGATAGAGTTTTTGACGGTGCGATCGCTCAACCAAACCCAATCACCGCTCAGCCAAACGCTCTATTATCTGCTCATTGGCGCGATGATTATGGCCCCAATTGCCCTCTGGCAATGGCAGCCGCTAGATGCTCACACGCTCAGCCTTACGGTGGCTGCTGCCGCCTCATTTTTAAGCTTTCAACTGCTGCTTGTCACAGCCTACCGCTACGCCGAACCGCATCAAATTGGCGTCTTTCAATACAGCAGCGTAATTTTTTCAGCGATAATTGGCTGGCTGTTCTTTCAAGAAATTCCCAACGGTATTTCTGTTATAGGAATGGTGCTGATTACGTTGGGCGGAGCGATCGCTATCTTTTTAGAAAGTCAGTCCGATCAAAATAGCTCAGTCCGTGACTCTGCTGCGGGCTAAAAACGCTTGGTGTTCAGCGGTAGCTATGCCCTGATGCAAAGTCTGTAGCACCTGAGCTAGGTTTTCATCTAGCAGCGCAGTCCTATTTAGCCAAAGCCCCGGAAAAACTATGGATCGTAAAATACCCGCTCGATCAGGCGTTAGCCGCGCATATTGACTATCTTGTAGATGGAACCAATCAATCTCTTGATCGTATACTCGCCAGACTAAATACTCCTGCACCTGATTACGGCGATAGACATTGAGCTTTTCACCCAAATCTAAAGAAGCGCTGCTAGCAGCAATTTCAACTACTAATTCGGGCGCACCTTCGACATAATCATCTTCACTAATAGAAGATTTTCCGCCCTGCTCAAGCCTGAGCAGACCATCGGGTTGAGGTTCGTTATCAGCATCGAGCCGAACTGTTGGATTATCCAGCGCTTCGGCTCCAGGTGTTGCTGCTTCGTAGGCAATTAACCATCCCATTATCCGCGCATGAGGTTTCCCGTGGGCTTTGGCACGCAAGGGAGAAGCCATATAAACAATTCCTTCAATCAGTTCAGCTTTTTTAGTTTGAGGCATAGCATGGTAGCGCCGCTCAAACTCTCGGCGAGTCAGCCGATCTCCGTTTTCCAGAGGAATGATAGCTGGCAGCAGTCCTGGAGGAATGGGTAGTGTGCTAGTGTCGGCCATAGCGCTTAAGGGTTGGCTTGTATAAACATTTTACTACGGCCAACCCGATATTAAAGCGGGGTTGCTTTCAAAAAGATTTACTGAACGCGGTTGATGGTGAGGTTTCGCTGCGCTAGGGTTGTTTCAAACTGAGGGGTGGAAAGGATTTGTTCGACAGGCCAAACGCCGGGTTTGGTGAGCTGGCTGGAGAGAATGAGTTGAGCTATTGCACCCGTTCCACAGCCTGCACAAAAAGCCGTATCTTCGTGGTCAAAGGTGGATAAATAGGTTGTTTCTTCGCCTGCTTTTTCGCCCTCAATTTGAACTCGCATGGCAATCCCTACGCCTGTATGAGGATCAGTAACTTGGGTCATGCGGTAGCTAATTTGCGAGAGTTTTTCGATCACGGTTGGATTTTTTAAGGCGGCTTTCGGCAGTCGTGCCATCAGCCAAGTGAGCCGGTTGTAGTAGTCTGGCACGGAGCCAAATTTTGTCACAATGGTTTTTAGCTCAGGGAAGGTATCGGCCACCGTGAGCGCTTCTACGGTATTGAACCAGTACACGCCGCCTTTGCCGTAGCGAGGAAAGGTTAAAACTTCTCTTTGGCTATAGGGGTCAATCGCCTGCCAGCGGCCTTGAAGCTTTGACATAAAAGGCGTTTGCAGCTCAATAAAGGTGGTGCGCATGACGGTGACGCCAGCACCGCCGGAGCCTGCAACCAAATAGCTGAGATGTACGGACTCGGCTTTATCTAGCTGCTCAATGCCTTGACGCACCATGCTGCCGGAGATACCGGGAAAAATGCCGGTGCTAATGACCGCTGTTACCCCTGCTTCCTGCGCGGCCTGCCGGTAAGTGAGGGCTTTGTTTACATAGTCAGGGCTATCGGCCACATCCAAGTAAGGCTTGCCCTGGGCAATGCAGCTCAGCAAAACGTGATGGTCACGATTGCGAAACGGGCCTGCGCAGTGAATTATTAGATCATGCTGGGCGATCGCGCTTTCCACTGCCGCCTGATTGCTCAAATCCAGCGCCTGATATGTCTGCCGGGGCAAATAGTCAGCCGCTAGCAAATCACTCAGCGACTGCCGACCCGTCACCACCACTTCAGCCGCTGTATGAGTTAGCACATCGGCAGCCACGCTACGACCAATCCGCCCGCCGCCGCCAATGACCAACACCGTTTGCGTCATAATTGTCTTCTCAAACCTCTTTATCACTTCGTGTCTGCTCCTATCGTAGGGTCTGTTTTGACCACAGACTCTCTCCTAAGGGCAGATTCTCAATGATAAATTTGGCCTGATAAATTTGGGCTGTGATAATCTCGCCTATGGCATTGAAATTACAAACCCAAATCTGACAGAATATCAGTTGCGTGGGTTTCTGTATTGATACTTTCGTATACCTTTTTAATAACGCCTTTGCTATCGATTACAAACGTAACCCGCTTGGCATAGCCGCCGCCTTCTACTTCATAGGCTTGAGCAAGGGTGCCGTCGGTATCGACAATCAGCGGAAAGGGTAGGCTAAACTTGTCTTTAAAGGCTTGGTGAGAAGTGGCATCATCCATACTCACGCCTAAGACAATAATATCTTTGTCCTCATATTCGCTATACGAATCACGGAAGCTGCAAGCTTGCTTAGTACAACCCGGCGTATCATCTTTAGGGTAAAAGTAAATAACAACGGTTTTCCCTTCAAAGTTTGCCAGAGATACAGTGTGGCCGCTGTCATCTTTAGCCGTAAAATTAGGGGCGGTTATGCCTTCTGAAAGCGCCATGGGTAATCTCCTATAGGATCGATGGGCAACGGGTCAATTACACCGATGCGCCTTATTAATTCTATCAAGACTCTGGCATAAGTGAGCCCCCCTAAGATATGAACGTGACCTATAAAACGGCATACTCTGACACTTTAGCCCCCCTTACGCTATGCAGCTTGAAACTCAGCGGCTAACTATTCGTCCCTGACAGCCTGCGCAAGATGCTAGAGATGCGATGGATATTTACAGCGATTTGCGGGTGATGGAATGGCTAGAAGGTGAGAGTCAAGCGGGTTCTATCCGCCAAGTTCAGGGGCGGCTACAGCAGTATGTAAATCAGGCGAAGCGCTATCACACGGGTAGTGAGGCTGACAATCATCAGCGTAGCTGAGCCGTCAGCTGGGCCGTCGAGCAAAAGGATATTGGCCGGGTAATTGGTCAAGTGGCGCTGATGCCCTGGCCAGACATTCGAACTGGTGGAGTTGAGCCGAGGCCGCGTACGGTTAGTTCAACCCATTCAGTTGATTCAAATTCAGCTGAATTAGAGTTGGCAGGTTCGGATTCGGAAGGGCTCAGCACTGATTACGTAGAAATGAACTGGCACTTCCGTCCGGCAAGCTGGGGCTATGGCTATGCAACTGAAGCGGCGTTTGGCTTGGCGAAATATGCTTTTGGGGTGCTGAGATCGCCGCTGCTAATCGTGATTTGTGAGCCAGAGAATAAAAGAGCGATCGCGCTGATGAATCGACTAAAGATGACCGACGACGGCTTTACAACCCGTTGTTTTGGCGGTAAGGCGCTGCGGTTGTACCGGCTAGAGGCCATCGGTTAGAGGGATACAGGGACAGATTGCGAGGCGAGGGTTTGAATTAGGGTGGCGCACAAATAGACGACGGCGGCACAAGTAGCGATATGAAGCTTGGCAAAAATGCGCCGCAGGTGGGCTAGGGAGAAAGCAGCCACAATTCGGTAACATATCTACATTTTTACCGTTAATACGGGGACAGCTCAGTCGGTGACGCTAACAACACATCCAAAAAAGCAAACACTGCTCTAGGCAGTACTCCGTTTGCTAGGATAGCGACACCGACAACTCTTTCTAAAGGTTCGGGCAGCGGTTTAACTCTCACGCCTGACGGGATTGGTTCAGCTTCTAGCCGAGCTAACATCGCTGCTGCCAGTCCTTTTTCAACCATGCTCATCAGCGTAGAATCTTCTCGTACGTCATAATCTATCGGCATCCGGTAGCCGAAGCTAGCTAAATGTTCATCTATCAGCTGGTTGTGCCGAGAAGATCGCTTATTGGCTACTCGTGAGTAAGTCAATAGTTGCTTCCAGGTCAACGGATCGGCTTCGAGAGTTTCAGGCGACTTTTCGGATAATTTTTTGGGCGGTAGCAGCGCTACAAATTCTTCCCGGAACAGCTCCCAAACCTGAAATTCGGGCAAAGTCGGCAGCAGCGTAAAGCCCAAATCGGCTTGGCCGTCTTTCAGCGCCTGTTCAGCTTCGGAGTAGCGATCAAACTCTGTAATTTCAACCGTCATCTTGGGGTAAAGCTGTCGAAATCGAGCAATTACACCTGGCAAAATATGGGTCGCTACCGTCCGCACCGCCGCCAAGCGTACCCGCCCGGTTTTCAGTCCTTTGGCCTGATTGGCTGCTTGTCGAATGTCGGCAAGACCCTCTAGCACGGCCCGCGCCTGCTGATAGACTTGGGTGCCTATGGGCGTGAGCACTGCACCGGAGCGATGACGCAACAGCAGCACAATCCCAAGCTCTGCTTCTAGCGTGGCGATCGCATGGCTCACGCTTGATTGCGATAGGCCCAAATGCAGCGCCGCTGCACTGAAGCCACCTTGTTCTGCAACGGCAGCTAAGGCCACTAGCTGTGAAATTTTGAGCTGTTTTTCAGCATTGCCCATAGCTTGCCGTGATTCTGACCATAATTCTGGCGGTGATAGTGATTGCCGATGACTCCATCCTAGTAGACCAGAAGACGTTAGAGAAGCGCTGTGAAATAGAGTACCAATTGTGATAGAACGAAAAGATACTGGCGTAAGGCTATCCCATGAGCAGCGACCTAAATGGGCTGTCACGATCTCTCCTTTATCAACGGTACTTTATTTATTTGCGGCTCCCTAGCTCCCTTGAGAGTACGCTTTTGCAGCTGAAGCAAGAGATTACAAAACTTTTTCAAGAAACTGACAGGCGCGATCGCTCTTCGGCGCAGATAGATCTAAAATTAGTGCCTACATTTTTTCAGCTGGCAACAATTTGTCCAAAGCAGCTACGGAGCAAAGGTTGAGCGCTTCCATCCAAGGCAGACCGTAAAGACGTGCCCCAAAAAACTCAGCTAAAGAGAGTCCCG
>JBGTIK010000322.1:0-2449 GCA_041745715.1 Phormidesmis sp. | reverse complement strand
GCTAGCCGTCAGCTATTTCAACTGGATTTGGCAGCATAGCCGTGAGAAAACTACGGCTGCTCAAAGGGCAGGGCTAGCGTGCGACCGCTGGTCATGGCATGACTTCGCAACCTACCCCACCTTTTACTGACGCACAACCGGTGAATCGAGCAAAGGCCTTCCAATCTAAAATGGGAGGCCAAGCCCAGAGGTCAACCCAATGGGCGAGCAGATCAGCAATGAGCGAGAGAATGAAGCATGGTTTTAAGAACCGTCTTCTAGACTTTTTCTACGCCCTTTTTTCAGATTTTGGCCCCAATTGCAACCCCTAATGAGAATAGTGAAAGATCTTAAGCTATTTCAAAAAACTGTGATGTTTTATCTCAAAGGTTTGTTGGCGAGCGGTCATAAGTCTTATCTTTGTATGAGAGTTAAATCTTCACCAAGTTAAACGCAAACTACCGACATTGTAAGCCTTCTTAATCTAGGTCAAATCTTAATAAGGATGATGGAAGAGATGGACAAGGGCTTGTATCAACGCCATTTAAGCGCTTTAAAGCCATTACGCCTAAAATCGCTGAGCCTCGGGCTTTTGACCATTGCAACGGCGGTGTTGATCCCTTCAACGGCTCAGGCGGCTAACTTTTTGTTTGGAGACAAAGCAGTAATTGGCTTGTTTCGGGGCGCTGGCGGTTTACTAGGTTCTTCGATCAGCAATTCAGGAGTATCCGGCATAGATACTCTAGCTAGCCAGATCAATAACGCGTTTCCCGACTACGCCCTGACCACTCAGGTGTTTGATTCTTACGAAGGCAATATTTTTAACTTTCAAGAGGTTGGCAGTGATCGAGGGACAGCCTTTCTCAACTCGCTCAATGATGTAGGCGCAATCGGCCTAGTTGGATACAGCGCCGGGGGGCTTTCAGCCATTCGGACGGCAAAAAGCCAGTCGCCTAAGCCCATTAATCTGCTGGTGCAGATTGAGTCTTATGAGCCGCTGACAGGAAGAAACAACGAAGACGAAATCCTGCCAGGCAATGTGCAGACCGGGATTAATTACTACCAGAGTCGAAATCGATTTAACGTTTTCAGCCCTGGTTGGGATCCGAGCGATCTACAAGGAGCCACAAATGTCAGCGGTTCTCAAAATATTAATGTGGAAGACTTATTCGGCGATCGCAGTATCACTCATCGCACGATCATCAACGATTCAAGAGTTCAAAATCTCGTTGTGCAAGATATTCAAGAAAAAATTCTCAAAGATCTCACCTTTGATCGCGCTGGACAGCTGAAACTAGACAGCGGCGCTGATTTTACTCAAAATATTTTGCGCCTCACTCCCGGCAGAGACAGTCGGACGGCTGATGTCAGACTGGCCGAGTCCATTCCGTCGGATAGCTCCTTTCAATCTCGGATTGAGTTTCGCCTACCTTTTGAGACGATATCGGATGGGCTTTCTTTTTGGATAGGGCCAAACGATCAGCCAGAAGGTGATAACCAGTTGACCCTCAAATTTGATCCGCTGTTATCATCCGAGAGCATTCATAGCGACAAGCTTTTACTGCTGACACCGGGGCAAGGATCTGATAGCGAGAACTCTCCTTTTGCCCTCAATGGCCGTGACCCTATCACCGCCTGGGTTGACTATGACAGTGACAGCAAACAATACAAGGTTTTCCTCAGCAATACCGCTGCCAAACCGCAAGAGTCCATATTTTCTCGGACAATCGACTTGTCAGCGCTAGGCGCTGACACTTACTTCGGATTTAGGGCCGCCGGAGCTAATGATGGTCAGTATGCCGACTTACTGAGCTGGAATCTTCAGACAACAAATACCGCTGATAAATCAATCGAGTCAGATGCCGCGCAGTTAGCCCTAGTGGCACTAACCAAGTCGGGCACAGAACAGACTGATTGGGTGGCCGACCTCAGCCTAGTGAATGAATATAGCTCTGAATCTGTACCTGAGCCCAGGTCACTGTTCGCGCTAGCGCTAGTGAGCGGTGGGCTCTGGCTTACCAAGCGTAAGGGCTCTGTCAACACAGCCATTAGATCCGGCTAGCGATACGAAAGTCCTTTACCTAGCTCGACTTTAACGTTTAAGACATTGATTTCACAGTTGCCTGTATCTACTTTATCGACGAGTGCCCCATTTATAGATTAAGTGCGGATCTGTTGTGGCCCTGAGTCCCGCCGGACATGGCAAACACTTGATCATTGCAATGCTCATAGCGACTCATAGCGCGTTGATGCGGCTCCCACTCCAAATATTCTTCAGCGGTCATATTTTGAGGCTGTGGCGCAGCCAGCCTAATTTAGGCGTTTGAAGCTAAGTTCACTTTTTGGTGTTTGCAATCTAATTTTATGCCGCCGCCATAGCTGGTGACGTTTTGTATTGTCTTACAGACATCAGACTCTACTGGTATGACCAAATTGAATGAGTGAAGTAGTTGAAAAGACCGCTCGGCAT
>JBGTIK010000321.1:0-6629 GCA_041745715.1 Phormidesmis sp. | reverse complement strand
CTTCTTATGCTCTCGCAACTAATAGAGTTGTTCTAGATTGTGGAAGCCATTGCTAAATCGTCTTTTGAGACAAAGGTAATTTCAGATTGAACAACTTAAAAAACAAATATTAGTCCAAGTTATTTTTGCTTGACTCCTAAGCGTCTTTACGACTGTCCTTAACAAAGTCTATGAGACTGGCAAGAAGGCTACTGATGAACTCAAAGCCAGCATTCAAATTGTTTTCGATGATGTCTTACCGAAATGGAATTACACCGCCTTGGCTAACCCCTCTCAAATTGGCTCAACTATTTAATCCTTGATCCTTAGTGAAGGATTGGGCAGTGTAGGTAATTATTCGCTTCTAGTGCTATCTATACTTCAAGCCAGTGATGTTAAAGTTCAGCGCTGTGTAAGATTTTATCATCTGACGATAATTCTTGAGGAAGAAAGTGGCTTTTGTTTTTGGTCTATTCTTTTGGCCACTATTTAACTTTGTCGCCTTTGTTGCCGTTATTCTGCTGAGCCTTTACATTCGGGGGGCTTTTCGATGGCGACCGCTATTTGATATAGAGCGATCGCTCGCCCCTCAAGATCCTCGATTTCTAACGGCGATTAAAAGCTTGACCGGCTCTCACGAAACAACAGGTCATTTCGTGTTTTTTTGGCACAGTGCAGACGGCGGTGCAGACGGCGGTGCAGATGAAATTCAGCAAGCGCGGCTGAATGCTATTAAGAGCGCTCAGCGATGAGCTAGATCTGATGACCTGCGATCCAACCTTGATTAAAAAGGTAGAAGCTGTTTTCAAGTTGGGCTTTGAACGAAGTGAGCAAATAGGCTTACGACGGTGGCAGCGCCGATCTTGGCTGAAACATCGAGTATTTGGCAATGCCGTGCGCTTGGTGCAGTGGCAGCTTTGAGTCAATTTCAAACATTGACTATGAAACATTGCCTATGAAATGAAAAAATAGAAGAAAGCCGTAGTATGAATAGCTTGAATATCCGAGACAACGCCACACTACAGCTATAAAGGTTATGTTTTTCTCGGTGTTTTTCTTTTACAGCTAATTTTTACTGTAGAGAACGAATGTGTGATTTTTATGTGGATAAGGCTCTGAAATTCCTGATTTCAAATGTCCGTAGATGAGAATTGCTGCTTTAAGTGCCCGCTAGCTGACTTTGCGTCCTATTAGAAGCTTACGATCCTATCGAATCTATCTCACTCAAGGCGGCTTCGGTCATCTCGAAGTTTGCCGTCACCGACTGTACGTCGTCAGAGTCTTCAAGCGCTTCTATCATCTTTATTAAAGAAGCCGCCAAGTCTGGTTCATCAATGCTTACCGTGTTAGCTGGAATCCAGCGCAAATCTACTTCACGTACCTCATAGGCTTTGGCCTTAAGTCGATTGCTGACGCTCTCCAAGCTAGTAGCTTCGCAAAAAACTTCTGCACCCGGCGTATTTTCGTCGATTTCATCCACTAATTCATAAGATTGCGCACCCGCTACCAACGCATCTTCGAACAGTACTTCTTCGTCAATGTTGCCTGCTAAGGTAATCACGCCCTTGTGATCAAACATCCAGCCCACGCAGCCGGTTTCACCTAGGTTGCCGCCATTTTTGCTAAAAGCCGATCGCAAATCCGCTGCCGCCCGATTGCGGTTATCGGTCAGTGCTTCGATGAGGACAGCGACGCCGCCAGGGCCATAGCCCTCGTAGCGAATCGCTTCAAAGTCGCCTTCACCGGTTAAGCTGCCGGAGCCTTTCGCGATCGCCCGATCAATATTGTCATTCGGCACCCCTGCCGCCTTGGCCTTATCAATCGCCGTGCGCAGCTGAAAATTCCCCTCCGGATCGCCGCCCTGTCGAGCCGCCACAATAATCTCGCGCGAAATTTTGGCAAACGTCTTGCCTCTGACCGCATCGACTCGCGCTTTTTGCCGCTTGATATTGGCCCATTTGCTATGTCCTGACATAAATTCTATTAGCCGATGACTGCCAGCTACCGCAAAAATGATCGCAAAACACACCCGCTAAGATAACATCTGTTCTTTGTAATTTCTCGCCGCCTTAATCGTCGCTCCGATCAGGCCCACATGCTGGTTCAGCACCACCCGCACCGGAATATCATCCAGCATATGGCTGACTCGCCCCTTAGTTTTAAAGGCAAACATAAACTCGCCGCCCTTGATTAAGTGCAGGTTTTTAGCCGTGACCCCGCCTGCAATGTACAAACCGCCTCTAGGCAAAAATTTCAGCGAGATATTGCCCGCTTCGGAGCCATAAGCTCGAATAAAAATCTCCATCGTCTTTTGAGAAAGCAGATCTGTTTTGTCAGTCGCGGCCTGTGAAATTGCGGCTGCTGGATCTTTGAGCGTGCTGCGAATGCCCGCGCGGCGCTCCCAAGCATCCATCATTTCACCGATTTCTTTAGACTCACTGGCATATTGGCGATCGCGTAAAAACTGATAGATCGAAATGATCCCCATCCCCGACACCACCCGCTCTTCCGAAACCCGAGAAATCCCGTGCCTTTCAATCAAGTACTTCCGCAGCTGAAACTCCAGCTCCGACTGCGGTGCAAAATCCACATGTCCCCCCTCAGATGGAAACACCGCATACTCATCGCCGCAAGGCAGCAAAAAGCCCTGCCCCAGCCCCGTGCCTGCGCCCAGCACCGCCATCGGTGAATTCGCCGACGGATTGCCCGCCTGCAACTCATAAATGTCTTCTGGCTCCAGACCCAGCACCCCGTAGCCAATCGCTTCAAAATCATTGATTAGCTGAACCGTCTTAATGCCTAGCGCCCCCGCCAAGAAATCACCCCGCAAAAACCAAGAAAGATTTGTAAGCTGAGAGGTGTTGTTGACAATTGGGCCAGCTATAGCCAAACAGCCCGCGCTTGGCTTCACCTCACCAACTTGCTGCGCCGCCTCCTCAAAAAACTGACTCACCATCGGCACAAATTCAGAATAATCCGCGCTCGGATAGCGAGCCTCAAACAGCGTCTCTATCTCAACTTCGTGACTGGCATAGCGCTGCAAATCTTCATCCTTTACCTGCGCCAGTCGCAAAATCGTCTTTGTTCCACCAACATCGCCAGAGAGCAACTGTGCCATAGTTCTAAATTGATACGAGCAAGTCCAGAGTAAGCAAATATTCCAAACCCATGCTACGCCGTGTAAAAACTATTCACAATCTTCCTAACGACATCACCTGACGGCATCACCTAACGACAGCATAGATTGACAGGCTGCTCAGAAAAGACAGCGCCCGCTCACTCAATCCCCGCCGCCCGTAGCTTAGCCAGCAGCACCGCTTTCTCCTGCCTTTCCTGCTCAGCCTCAGCCCTCGCTTGCCTTGCCTCAACCTCAGCCTGCTCCGCTTCAGCCCTCGCTTGCCTTGCTTCAACCTCAGCCTGCTGAACCTTATCCTCTAACCAAGGCACCAGATCCGCATCTACCGTCCACCAGCGAAGCCAGGGGCCGGTGCGGATTTCATGAGTACCTTCCCAAACCCCTAACCGAAGATTGATTCCCGGAATTAAATAAAGGCCCTGATCATCAGCCTTTTCCAGCTCATAGCGATTGCTTTTCAGCGCATACACCTCCAATTCACCCGAATCAGGGTCAAAAATTACGTACCTCGGCACTTCAATTACCCGTTCATAAAAGTGCCATTTGCCGATTTGGGGGGCCAATTTCATCGAATACTCGTCGCAGTCGTTTTCAGATAAAAACTCCATCACCACATAGGGCACCGCCCCCTGTTTGTTCGGGGTATGGCTACGACGAATACGGGTAGATGGCTGCACGGGCGCGACGTACATCCAGTCGGGTGCTTTGCAGATGATTCGGCCATTGATCCCGGCGCACAGGGCAAAGTTAGAAACGATTAGCGCGTCTTGGGTGAGTTCGGGCAGGCTGGCAAGCGCTTGCGTCAGGGCCGCAGCGAGTAGCGGTTGGGCTTCATTTTCCACAGGATCATCAGGTAGAACAAAGTCGTCAGGCAAAAGCGGCCAAGTGATCGCAGCAGAGGGAGAATTAGCCGCTTGAGCACTGGCGGGATTAGGAATCATCGCAGTCATAGTTAAATTGCCCTTTTCTACCTACAGCTACTTTAGTACATGTATTTGGCTCTATGTCTTTTGAAAATATGTCTTTGTAGAGGCATGTATCCTAGTCAGAAATGCCTTTTGCCATCACGACCAAGGTCTATATAATAGGGAACTTCTAAAATTTAGCCCTATCCCGTAGACGCGATCAGCTAGACCCGATAGGCGTTTTTTGACCATTACTTACTGATACTCACTGAAGGTAATCGCTGTGACTGTTACACCCCTTTCTAAGCCCGCCGATCAATCAGCTAATTCTTCTACTAATTCCTCAACGGAGGCGGCACTGTCATTGGCTGCTCGCCCCGATCAGCTAGGCCGCTTTGGCCGCTTTGGCGGTAAATATGTACCCGAAACGCTGATGCCTGCTTTAAAGGAGCTAGAAGAAGCGTACTACCGCTATCGCGAAGAAGCCGACTTTCAAACGGAGCTTGCCGGTCTGCTAAAAGACTACGTGGGCCGAGCGAATCCGCTGTATTTTGCCGAGCGCTTGACTGGGCACTATGCTCAAAAGCATGGCTGGGTAGAAGGCAGCGGCCCGCAGATTTATCTCAAGCGCGAAGATCTAAACCATACGGGCGCTCACAAAATTAACAATGCCCTCGGTCAGGTATTGCTGGCCAAGCGCATGGGTAAGCCGCGTGTGATTGCCGAAACGGGGGCGGGTCAGCATGGGGTAGCGACGGCGACGGTGTGCGCCCGATTTGGCCTAGAGTGTGTGATCTATATGGGCGTTGAAGATATGCGACGCCAAGCGCTGAATGTGTTTCGGATGCGGCTGATGGGCGCGACGGTCAGCCCAGTGAGTGCAGGTAGTGGAACCCTGAAGGATGCGACTTCTGAAGCCATTCGCGATTGGGTGACGAATGTTGAGACGACTCACTACATTTTGGGCTCGGTCGCAGGGCCACATCCTTATCCGATGATGGTGCGCGATTTTCATGGGGTAATTGGTGTGGAGACGCGGGCTCAGTGCTTAGAAAAGTGGGGCGGCAAGCCGGATTTGCTGCTGGCCTGTGTGGGCGGTGGCTCGAATGCAATGGGTCTGTTTCATGAGTTTGTAGGCGATCCGGAGGTGCGGCTGATTGGCGTCGAAGCGGCGGGCGAAGGCGCAGAGACGGATAAGCACGCGGCGACGTTGACAAAAGGCCGCGTGGGCGTGTTGCACGGGGCGATGAGCTACTTGTTGCAAGATAGTGAAGGTCAAGTAATTGAGGCGCATTCTATCAGTGCAGGGCTGGACTATCCGGGGGTGGGGCCGGAGCACAGCTACTTTAGAGATTTGGGCCGAGCGGAGTACTACAGCGTGACCGATGCTGAGGCGCTGGAGGCTTTTCAGCTAGTATCGCGGCTAGAGGGGATTATTCCGGCGCTAGAGACGGCTCATGCGTTTGCCTATTTGGAGTCGCTGTGTCCGATGCTGACGAATGAAAAAGTGGTAATTAACTGCTCAGGTAGAGGCGATAAAGATGTGCAGACGGTAGCAAAGTTGCTGAATTTTGAGTAGCGGAATGAAGGGTTTTGGGTAGCAGCTGTTGGTGACGAATATATGTTTTTATGCTCTTTAAAAAAAGAAAGGAGAAGGTTGGGTGGAGAACTTTGAGGTTTTTAATGGCGATTTGTCACCGCAGTTGCTGGCTCGATATTTGGGCGCAGAGGCGATCGCGATTGATACCGAAACAATGGGGCTCAATCCACTGCGCGATCGCCTGTGTCTCATTCAGCTCAGCGACGCTGGTGGCTACGTCTGTGCCATTCGAGTCGAGCGGGGCCAAACTGCAGCGCCCAACCTCAAGCAGCTCTTAGAAGCTCAAGATATCACCAAAATATTTCACTTTGCCCGCTTTGATCTTGCGACCTTGCAGCATCATTTGGGCATTGTCACAGCACCTGTTTTTTGCACCAAAATCGCCAGCAAAATCGCTCGTACTTACAGCCCTCAGCACGGTCTTAAGTCGCTAGTAAAAGAATTAGAAGGCATCGAACTCGATAAATCTCAACAGAGTTCTGACTGGGGCAATGTCGCCGCCCTCAGCGATGAGCAGCTCAGCTACGCAGCCAATGACGTGCGCTACCTGCACTCATTGCGCCACAAACTAACAGACATGTTGAAACGAGAAGAGCGCTGGGATGTGATGCAACAATGCTTGCTCTGTTTGCCAACCTTCGTAGCGCTAGATTTGATGCAGTACAGCGGCATTTTTGAGCATTAGTTTGAGCATTAGGGAGTCGCGCGTAAGCGTTAGACTAGATTGATATAAGCCTTTTTCAAGATTCGCTCGCTATCACCCTATCTCGAATAACTTTAAGCGTTTGCAGGATTTGCGCTAATTCATTGTCTCTTTCTAAAGACAAGGAAGAAGAGCGAGCATAAGTAGGCATCGGCCGGTGCTTTAGTTTGATCCCACATTCCGCCCTTTGAAGTGTCACACTCAGGTATTAATGATAGAGCCCTGTTTTGGAAAGACTTTCATGGCTTAGCAGTTCAAATGAACTAAGTCATAAAAATTCTCAATTAAGGTTAACTATTGAGAACC
>JBGTIK010000320.1:0-9071 GCA_041745715.1 Phormidesmis sp. | reverse complement strand
GGTTCTCAATAGTTAACCTTAATTGAGAATTTTTATGACTTAGTTCATTTGAACTGCTAAGCCATGAAAGTCTTTCCAAAACAGGGCTCTATCATTAATACCTGAGTGTGACACTTCAAAGGGCGGAATGTGGGGTCTAGTCACTGCCCGTCAACAGGGGCGCTGGATGTACTACAGCATTAATCCAGATCGATTCAACGATTTAGAGGGCTACCTCAGCGGCTACGGAGAATAATTCAACGAACAAGCAGCCCAATCGCCGATCAATCGGTTAATCCATCTGAACTCTGCTTGTTCGCTCCTGATCACAACAGATGCTCTGCGCGGGCTCAGCACAGAGCCTGATGGCGTGACTTTTGCCCTACATCTTTCGCTCACTCAGCGGCAGTGTAGGCATTTTTTTAGGACATTAGCTCCTTTAGGACATTAGCTCCAATATTTTAGAGGTCATGGCCAAACTCTCCTCAAACAAAACATCCTCGCCCCACCGCTGTAACTGCTGCCCTAGCAGCAAATCCGAGCGCTGATCCGACAGCGAAGTTACTTCTTCTACCATGCTGCTTTGGGCGCTACCGCCGGACTCCATTCGCATACAGCCGACTGTTTCAGAGCACAGTATAGTATTGCAATTTGCCTGAGGATTGGTCGATTGCAGACGCACGCCCGTCAGATCGCCCATCACCTCACCTTGGTCAATCACCGGTACACCCGCTAGCTCTGCTTCAACCTTGCGGCCACCTTCCCCGATGAAATAAACCTTTTCAACATCATAATCTCCGCCCTCATACTGGTAAGACGAAATCTTCCAATCCATCCGGCTCGCCAGCCAGCCCAAAAACATCAGTGCCTGAGCGGGATTACCCTTTTCGTAGTCCACCCCCACTCTATCCACCTCTTTCAGCGCTATCCGCCGCTCTGGTGGGTCAAAAGCTGCGGCTGCTAGCTCTTGCCAGGGCGCTAGCCGGTACCAGTTGAGATCAGCAATATTTGTATGCTCATGCACCAGCTTTTGAATTTTGACAATCTCAGATCCCGCATCGCTGTAGTAGCTAGAATCCAAAATCAAACAGCTACTGCCCGACGTCAGCTTTTGAAACAGAATTTGCTCAGGGTTTGGCGTTCCCTTCCACCAAACAAACTTTGGCAAACCTGCTACCACCAGCGAATTTACTAAGTCGCCGACGCGCTCTAACGCTTCTTTCGTACCTCGCAGCGTAATGTATTCACAGCACACTAGCTGACTACTGCTATTTTTTTGCACTGGGCAGTAGGCCGATACCTGCGCCGTTACCCCTTTATCTTCCCCAAAGGTAGGGCATAGCGTAATCACCCGACCAGGATTCTGGGCTGCTAACGGCCCGTCAAAATTGAACCCTCGAATATCAGGGTTTTTGAACTGGCGTTTTTCGGCTGTTAGGCTGCTAACCTCTTGGCGTAACCGCGCTAGAGTTGGCGGATCGACTCGCCCCGTCAGCCTCAAATTGTATTCTTTTTGCGCCGCGAGAATTGCTTCTCGCGTCTCTGAACGATGCAGCCCGTCAATATCATTGCCGTAAAAGCCAAGTGTTCCTAGCAGTTGCTGAACCTCTTCTGGCTCATAAATGACAATGTTAAACGTGGTGGCACGACTTGCCGTAGGGGCACTGTCATCCCCATCTTGAGTTTGCCAAATATTTTGTAGCTCAGCTTCGACTTCGTTGAGCGAGATATCTTTGGGCCTTTGCAGCGCCAAAATAGAGGTTGCGGTAGGCGGCTTGTATTTATCCATCTTATTGGCAGAACTTGTACGGGAGAACAGGTGAATAGAGCAGAGAGAACATGAGGTGCGTAACTAAAAACGTTGCCGCCATTGAACCAACCTGCTCTATAGCCTTCGCCAGCGTCGGCTGGTGCGATTGAGCAGCAGTTCAGCTTCAATGGGCCCCCAAGTTCCGGCTTCATAGAGCGGTATACTCGCAGGCGGGGCGGGGGCATCCCATACTTCCAGTAAAGGGGTCAGCACTCGCCAAGATTGCTCTACTTCATCACCTCTGGTAAAGAGCGTCTGATCGCCGAGCATGGCATCTATCAGCAGACGGCTGTAGGCATCGGTACTGGGCTGACCAAAGGCCGCATCGTAGCGAAAGTCCATTTCTACTGAGCGGGTACGCAGTGAAGCTCCGGGCGTTTTGACCTCGAAGCGCATAGCGATGCCTTCGTTGGGCTGAATGCGCAGCGCTAAGATGTTATTGCTGAGCTGCTTGGTGGCTGATTGAAACATCAGGTGAGGAACAGATTTGAAGTGAATCGAGATTTCGGAGACTTTTTTGGGTAGGCGCTTGCCGGTGCGCAAGTAAAAGGGAACGCCCTGCCAGCGCCAGTTATCGACTCTGAGAGAGAGCGCCGCAAAGGTGTTGTTAATGGAGTTTTCAATACCTTCTTCTTCGCTGCGATAGCCCGGTACCTGCTTGCCTTTCATCCAACCGGCTGAGTATTGCCCCCTGACGGCTGATTTGGACAGATCGCTATCGTCGGCTAGTCGGGTCGCCTGTAGCACTTTTACTTTCTCACTGCGAATGCTACCTGCATCTAACGAATTAGGGGTTTCCATCGCGGTTAGGCTAAAGAGCTGCATCAGGTGATTTTGTACCATGTCGCGAATCGCGCCAGCGGTTTCGTAGTAGCCTGCTCTGCCTTCGAGGCCGACAGTCTCAGCCACCGTAATTTGCACATGATCGACAAACTGACGGTTCCAGAGGGGTTCAAAAATGGCGTTGGCAAAACGGAAAACCAAGAGGTTTTGAACGGTCTCTTTCCCTAGGTAGTGATCAATTCGGTAGATCTGATCTTCGGCGCAAACGTTGCGCACTTTGTAGTTTAGCGATTGAGCTGAGGCCAAATCACGGCCAAAGGGTTTTTCAATCACTAGCCGCTGCTTTGCGGGATTGGGCAGCATACCGGCTGCGCCGAGCTGCTGGGCAGCTTCAGCAAAAAACCTGGGGGCGACCGAGAGATAGAACACTCGGTTGCCCTGAGTGCCTCGTTTTTCGTCGAGTTCGGCTAAAAGCTGCTTGAGCTGCTGATAGTCGTCGGGCTGATCGATGTTACCAGCGCAGTAAAATAAGCCTTGAGCAAACTGATCCCAAACGGATGCATCGGGCCCTAAGCCGCCGCCAAATTCTTCTACGCCTTCTTTCATGTGCTGGCGGAAATAATCGTGACTCCACTCGCGGCGGGCGACGCCGACGATGGTGAGTTCGGGCGGCAGCCGCCGCACTAGCCGCATTTGGTAAAGGGCGGGCACGAGCTTTCGCTGAGTGAGATCGCCCGAGGCTCCGAAGATAACCAAAATTTGGGGGGCAGGAATGCGGTCGTGCTGGAGACCAATACGGAGAGGATTTTCTAGAAGTGAAACCATATTTAAGGAAAGCTTAAAAGTTGATAGGGCAGCAGCTGTAGTTTTTTGCAGTTTAGACGCAGAGGTTGGGTTTAATTGTTAGATTCAGATTAAGACCCAGATAAAAACGGCTAGAGCTTAGGCTGAGTAGCCTTACATCAGGTTGCATATGAGGTTAAAACAGGCTGGCAGTAAGCTTTGGATGAAAACGTGAATTAAAACATTAATAATGCTATCTAATTTCTGCGGTTTGCGTCTGTTCTGTGGGTGTCCTTTTGCGGCTAGATAATCGTTGGATTTGTTAAAAGAATCTGCTCATGATCGATCCGGCTGACTGATTTATCGAGCGGGGGCGCTGAGGGGGGCTTGTTCGAGCGATCGCTCCTGCAAAAACGACTCCACAAGCGCCACATCTTCGGCGCTGCCGATGATCAGCGGTGTCCTCATATGAATGCCATCAGGCTGCACGTCAAGCACCGGCTGATGATCGCCGACGATAGCCCGCCCGCCTGCTTGCTCTGCCAAAAAGGCCAAGGGCGCGCTCTCATACAGCAGCCGCAGCTTGCCTGCGGGTTTTTTGAGGGTACCGGGATATAAAAACACACCGCCCTGCATCAAGATCCGATGGAAATCGCCCACGAGCGCGCCGCTGTAACGGCCCGAATAGCCTTCATGACGGTGCATGTAGCGAATGTAGTCGCGAAAGGGATCGGCCCACTGCCAAAAGTTGCCTTCGTTGACGCTGTAGTTAGAACCATGTTCAGGAATTTGGATATTTTCGCTAGCGAGAATAAATTCTCCTAAGCTGGGATCAAGCGTAAAAGCGTGAACGCCCTTGCCCATAGAGTAGACAAATACGGTGCTAGGGCCATATAGAACGTAGCCCGCCGCAAGCTGATCGTGACCGGGGGTGAGCAAGTCAGCGCCGGTTTGATCGATATCGTCGCCCTGCTGACGGCGCAGCGCAAAAATAGAGCCGACATTGAGATTGATATCGACATTAGAAGATCCGTCAATGGGATCGTACAGCAGGGTATAGCGGCTAGTAGAGCAGCTTTCGTTGAGGTAGTAAATGTCGTCCATTTCTTCAGAAACGAGCCGACAGACGAGGCCGCTCTGCTGAAAAACGGTGATAAAAACGTCGTTGGCATAGACGTCCATTTTTTTGACGGATTCGCCCTGCACATTTTGACGGCCGGTAAAGCCCATCGCATCTTCGACTAAGCCTGCTCTAGTCAGCCGCCGAGAGACGAGCTTGGCGGCAAACGCGATTCGATTCATAATGGCGCTGAGATCTTGCGCCTCAGGGCCAAAGCTATCGATCTGCTGAAGCACATGCTGAGAAAGCGTCATGCTGTCACGCCCGAGGGCGGCATCGGCTTCTATTTGATAAGTGTCTGGCATGGTGTTTCCTAAGATTTTGGGCAATATCTCTATCTTATGAAGGGCATTGAAATTCAGAAATCAACCTTTAGATGAACTATAGAAAGCGACTGATGTATAAATTTTTCTTAACCCAAAGACTCTAATTGCTCATATTTTGTTGGGCTTGATTTTTCGTCTGCTATACCAGCAAAGGGGTCAACAGCAATCTGTTACAATTTTTGTTCGTCTCTGAGATACTTGGGCTTCCATCCGGGGATGCTTTTTTGGGGCGATCGCGCAAACACCAAACAATCTGCTTCGACATCTCTAGTTAACACTGAGCCCGCGCCAATGGTTACATCAGAGCCAATGGTAATAGGGGCAACCAGAGAGCTGTTTGCGCCGGTTTTGGTATGATCGCCGATCACGGTCTTGTGCTTATTTTTGCCGTCATAGTTCACCGTAATAGTTCCGGCTCCTACGTTCACCCGCTCTCCTAGTTCCGCATCCCCAAGATAAGACAGATGCGCTGCATTGGTGTTGTTGCCAATCACTGACTTTTTTACTTCAACAAAGTTACCAATTCGACAGCTTTCACCGATTGAGGCATGGCCGCGAATGTGAGAGAAGGGACCAATACGACCATTGGCAGCAATTTCGCTATCGGTTACAACAGAATGCACAAGTGTGGTATTTGCACCAATAATACTGTTTTCTACGAGAGAGCCGGGGCCAATCCGACAGCCTGCTCTAATTACGGACTGTCCGCGTAGGTTGGTCTGTGGCTCAATCGTCACATCGGGCTCTATCATCACGGTTGAATCAATCGTGATACTATCGGCGTTGATCAGCGTCACGCCTGAAAGCATTAGCTCAGCTTTAATTCGCTGCTGCATGACCGCTTCTGCTTCACAAAGCTGCTTGCGGTTATTGATGCCCGCAACTTCAGTCGGTGAAACATCCATTGCCATCACGGGCGAGAGGTCTTTAATCACATCTGTGAGATAGTATTCGTTTTGATCGTTGTCTGCCTTTAGGTGCGGCAAAATGCTCATCAGCGCCCCCCAATTGAAGCAGTAGATGCCTGCATTGGTTCTGTTGTTTTCTTGCTGAGCGGCGTTGCAGTCGCGGTGCTCGATAATCTCTTTGACAATTGATTGCTGATTGCAAAAAACGCGGCCATAGCCAGTGGGATCGTCCATTTGGGCGGTGAGAATCGTGGCGGCATTGCCGTTTTCGCGGTGAGTTTTGAGCATTTGCTCAACGGTTTCGGGCTTGAGCAAAGGTACGTCGCCATTGAGTACGAGTAGGTCGCCGGTAAAGCCTTTGAGGGCGGGAATCACTTGCTGCACGGCGTGACCAGTGCCGAGCTGTTCGGTTTGGGCCACAAATTCGAGATCGGGGATGTTAGCAAGGGCGGCTTTGACCTGCTCGGCTTCGTAGCCAACGATGGCGAGCTGGCGCGTGGGTTGTACTAAAGCAGTGCTAGAGAGGACGTTTTCAACTAGGGTGAGGCCGCTGAGCCGATGCAAAACTTTGGGCAGCGCCGATCTCATCCGGGTGCCTTTACCTGCGGCTAGAATTGCTATAGCCAGTGAAGAATCTGCCATACGTCCTTTTGCCCTTTCTTGCTTTCTCTTACTTTAAAGTTTTGGTCAATGAATCAGCGAAAGAATGAGAATTTGATAATTTGCTCAAATTCTTGAAGGCCCTCATCCCCTAGCCCCTTCTCCCAACCTTGGGAGAAGGGGGACATGAATTGGGAGGCCCTCATGGCACCATTGCAATGCACTCAATCTCAACCAGTACGTCTTTGGGCAGTCGGGCCACTTCCACGCAGGCCCGCGCGGGCGCTTGCTCGTCGCCAAAGTGCTGAGCGTAGACCTCATTCATGGCGACAAAATCATTCATGTCCTTTAAAAAAACAGATGTTTTGACGACCTGAGACAGATCCGAACCCGCTGCTTTGACGACGGCGGTGAGGTTTTGAATGACTTTTTCAGTTTGCTCGGCGATGGTTTTGCCGACTAGCTGGCCGGTGGCGGCATCTAGCGGAATTTGACCGGCGACAAACAGCATGGCCCCAGAAGCGACAATGCCCTGATTGTAGGGGCCGACCGGAGCCGGTGCCTGATCGGTTTGAATAATTTTGCGCAAGGGGCGAATCTCTTTGGGAAGGTCAAGAGCTAATGTAAACGCTGAGTGCCCCCTCAGACAACACCTGCTGCTGAAATTTGAGCGTCGGTTTGGGCGGTTTGGGCGATTTTAGGGGTGGGGAGTTCTGATAGGTGTTTCCAGCAGACGATGCAGGCTGGTAGATTATGGGCTTCGGCGTAGGGCTGATGAACGGTGTCGAGCCAGGTGAAAAAGTGGGTGAAGTTTTGAGCGATCGCTGCCGGATCGCTATCAAGAGTGCCGAGCTGAAAGTGGGGCGCGTCGTTTTCGATGGCGAAGGGGCAAGCGTGAAACTGGCCGTTACTTTTGAGCACAGGGTAGCAGTGCGGGCACTGAGAATTGACTTTGGGGCGAGTTTTTTCGCCGGTAAAGGGATCGACGCCGCGACCGGAATCTACGATGTCGGGGTGGCCGATGGCGATCGCCCCAGGGTTCATTCACTCATAAGCCTCTAGCCGCTGTAAGGACGGGGATGGCATTTGCGGTGCGCCGTCGCCGGTGGTGATGGAGTAATTGAGCGAGGCGGTAGTGTTGTGCAGCGGGTCGGATTCTAAAATTTGAATGAGCTGATCGGCGCGGATGCCGTTGGAGTAAATAACGATGGCCCCAGTGAAGGCGCGATCACGCAAGTAAGCGATCGCCCAAATCACGTTTTTATGATCCAGCGTTGGTTCACCGCCATAAAACTTAAGTGCGCCCTGCTCGTGCAGCATAACTGAGCGCAGCGCCGCGTCTAGATGATCGGCGCTGTATTCTAAATACTCGCCTTTAGGACTGCCGAAAACCGTGCAAAAGTCGCAGTCTCGGTTGCAACGATTGCCGGGGTATAGGTGCAGTTCCATAATGCGGTTGTTTTCGATGACGCCGCGATCGCGGCTCTGGCGCTCTTTAAAGGTCATGAGTTCGGTTTTTGGTTTTAGGGGTGGGATGAATGACGGATAAATTAGGGAGGGCTTAGACGGCGATTTCTGCTTTCCAAAGCGCTTCTAGGCGGGTGGTGTATTCGGCATTGACCACCGGGACAGTGGAGGCCGCCAATTCCTTTAGGGGAATGCCATATTCTGCTTCGACGGTCGCAAATTCTTTTTGCAAATCAGCCGGTACCTTGCTCACATCGAGCAGCGGCGGATCGCCCCACACCTGCGGCTTAAACTTTTGCAACTGGCCTTCTGGGCTAGAGAGCACATTTGCGAGCACCATCGCGCCGTAAGGATTGCTGGCATTGATCGGAATCGCCGTAAAAGAGGGATCATTTAGTGAAATGCCCGGTAGCGCAAAGGCTTCGGCAGTTTCTGGAAATTGCTTATTGGCTTTGGCTTCGGCGAGAGCGGAAATAAAGCTCGGCATCATCCAAATTTCGCCATTGGCAAACAGCTCTTGCAGCCTTACCTGCGTGGGTGGATAGGCTTTACCCTGACGCCATAAGTAGGGCTCTAGCTGCTTGAGATAATCGGTGACGATCGGCGCACTGTCATTCCAAAGGGTTTCATCGAACTCGGCTCCTGCAAATTTGTCATAGCCGCCGCCCACGCCGTACAGCGCCGTTAGCAAAAACCGGCTGCCGTCAAAGGCGGGTGGAGCCACGTAGGTAAAGCGGCTAGGATTCGCCTTTGCCCAAGTCAGCAGCGCGTCAAAATCGGCGGGGGGCTCTGCGACTTTGGCGGTATCTCGTACCATTAGGTAGTAAGAGCCGGTGTAAGGCGCTTCGTAGCCATCAATCGGTAGACCAAAATCGGAGAGTACTGCCGGATTTTCTAAATCGTAAGCGGCCATGGCTGGGAGTTTTTCTGTAAAAGGGCCGTAGAGTAAATTACCTTGCTTCATGGTGCGAAAGTTTTCACCATTTGATCCAAATGAGATCAATGCTGCCGCCCGTTTTGAGGCCCGCTTGGACTTCGCCAACCACTTTGTTCACCGCTTCTACGGTGTCGTTAATCGGCACCCGATTGAGCGTGACGTCGTACTGGCTTTTGAGCTGCTCAGCGACCCATTCGTCAGCGTAGGCATTAATGTTGTCGCTGCCGCCCCACATCGCCCAGTTGACGGTGGTGCCCTTGGCTTTGGCGAGAATGTCATCCCAGGTGAGGGCGCTAGTGTCGGCACTCTCAGATTCAGGCGTCTGAGCAGTTTCGCGGTTGGCGCAGCTAGTGGCGAT
>JBGTIK010000319.1:0-4705 GCA_041745715.1 Phormidesmis sp. | reverse complement strand
ATGGTTCTCAATAGTTAACCTTAATTGAGAATTTTTATGACTTAGTTCATTTGAACTGCTAAGCCATGAAAGTCTTTCCAAAACAGGGCTCTATCATTAATACCTGAGTGTGACACTTCAAAGGGCGGAATGTGGGTTCTAGCTTTAACCGCCGCATCCATCCCTTTGCCATTATCGCGTATGCAGATTTCGACTCTGTTTTGTTCTATAAAAGCTGCTGTGGTGATAGTAATCGTTTGGGGATTGGCTTCTATTTCCTCAAAAGACTTTTGCTGAGCAGCCTCATCAAAAACATCGATAGCATTGGCTAGAAGGTTCATAAAGACCTGGTTCAGCTGGCCTGGAAAACAGGCAATGTTAGGCAATTCGCCGTGGCGTTGAATGACATGGATAGCAGGTCTAACCTCGCTGGCTTTGAGCCGATATTTCAAAATCAGCAATGTGCTCTCTAAGCCTTCGTTTAAGCTAGTCATTACTTTGTATTCGGTATCGGCGCGTGAGAACGTGCGCACACTGTTGCTAATTGAAGTAATCCGCTCAGTTGCTGCCTGCATGGCATTAATCAACGTTAGAAAATCTTCTTGAAGAAAATCTAAATCAATTTCTTTAGCATGAGCATTGATTGAATCAACTTCATGAGCACCGTATTTTTCGCCGTATTTTTCACCGTGCTGCTGCACGTACTGCTGATACAGCGCTAGATGCGTCAGCAAATTTTTTGCATAGGTTTGGACATTCTCAATGCTGCCATTGAGAAAACCAATAGGGTTGTTGATTTCATGTGCGACCCCCGCCACTAAGTTGCCTAAAGAGGCCATTTTTTTGTGCTGTACCATTTGCAATTGGGTGCTTTGCAGCTCAGATAGGGTCTGTTCGAGTTCTTGCGATTTCTTTAGAATAGTTTCTTCGGATCGTTTGCGATCGCTGATATCTTCAAAGCTACCTAAAACGCCGTAAACGTGACCTTGTTCGTCGCAAAGCGGAACTTTGTTGGTTTCTAGCCAGAGGGTAGTGCCATCCAACTGCCGCTGCTGTTCAATGATATGCATTTCAGCCTGGTTGCTCTCGATTACCTGGCGGTCATAAGCGCGAAACGAGGCGGTTTCTGATGGATTCCAGGGCAGATCGTGGTCTGTTTTTCCAAAGATTTCTTCAGGCGTGGCCAAGCCTACCATCGCCGCAAACTTTTGGCTGCACCCTAGGTAAGTAGAATCTCGATCTTTCCAAAAAATCACCTGCGGAATCGTATCGATGATTTTTTTGAGTAGTCGCTGTGAATGTTTGGCCTTCTTTAAGGCTCGCTGCGATCGCTTATACAGCCGATCATTTTCGATAGAAATAGAGGCTTGACTGCACAAAAAGCTGAGAATAGAAATGTGATCGCTGGTAAACATACCGGCTGACGACTGATGCTGAAGGTACAGCACGCAGACCAAATCACCCTGGCTGAGAACCGGCAAGCACAGCAAGCTTTGGATGGAATGCTCACTCAAGTAGCTGTCAGCAATCGGGAGCGTTTTGTGCAGAGGATCTAGCACAACAGTGCGACGGGTTTTAATCACATGCTGAATGAGATCAGCAGGGATGCGCGGATGGCTAGCTAGGGGGGCGGTCAAGATCTCTATCGATTGAGTAGTCGCGATCGCCTGTAGCTGCCAAGTGCCTTGATCATTAGGAAAGACTAAGGCGCAGCGATCGCCGTCAGAAATTTTCAGGACAATTTGAGTCAAGCGGCGTAGCCGGTCATCGGCTGGAATTGTCCCCGAAAGACTTTGAGCGCCCTGTAGCACCGCCGAAAAATCTAGGACGGTGCTGATTGCAAAATCTAGCGTGGTATTAACGGCTACGCTCAAAGATTGGCGCACAGTGGTTAAATTAGGAGCAGTTTGGGTAGAGGGCGCTAGATCAGTCATGACTTCTGCGGGGCTTCTGCGGTGAAGAATAGCTTTAGCGTTCCCGATGCTGGCCTAAATCGGCTAGGCGCTGGGCTGTAAGGGCAAAACTGGCAACAAAATTTCAAATTTTGTGCCTTCGGTGGGCGATGAGTTCACTGAAATTGTCCCGCCGTGCCGCTGAATAATCGAGTAGCTAACGGATAGGCCGAGCCCACTGCCGCTGCCCACTGGCTTGGTGGTAAAAAACGGATCAAAAATGCGGGTTTGAATGTCGGCGGGAATGGGACTACCGGTATTGGTAATGGCTATGCGCACTCTTTGGGTTTCGTGGGTTTCGTGGGCTTCGCGGGTTTCGCTTTGACCAACAACTTCTGTCTGAATCCGAATTTCAGCATCGGCTGTCGGCTGCTCTCGAATAGCATCAATCGCATTGCTGATAACGTTTAAAAAGACTTGATTGAGCTGACTAGCTTCACAGGTGACAAGCGGCAGATCGCCGTAAGCTTTAATGACCCTCACCGCGATCTGCTGATCGCGGGCCTGTAGCCGATTTTGCAAAACTTCCAGAGTGCTTTCTATGCCACTATGGAGATCGACAGTCTTAATGTTGGATTCATCAAGGCGAGAGAAATTTCGGAAGCTGAGTACGATTTGGGCAATGCGATCGCTGCCGGCCATCATCGATTTTAAAGTTTCGCTCACATCTTCTAACAGAAAATCGAGATCTATTGCTTTCTGTTTAGCTTCGATGGCCGCAGAGGGCTGCGGATAGGTTTGCTGGTAGAGCATGAGGAGGCTGATGATATCTTCAAAATAGTCAGCGGTGCAGGCAAGATTGCCCTGAATGAAGTTAACCGGATTGTTGATTTCGTGGGCAATGCCTGCGACCATTTGCCCTAGAGAAGACATTTTTTCGGTGTGAATGAGCTGCGCTTGAGTGCGGCGAAGCTCTTTGAGAATGTGTTCTAACGCGTCAGCTTTTTGGTTTAGCGCCTGAGTTTTGAGGGCAACTTCGGTTTCTAGTGTGAGCGAGTAGCTTTCGGTTTTTTGATACAGTCGGGCATTTTCGATAGAGATTGCGGCTTGGCTGGTGAGCAACTGCAAAATTTCGATGCGATCGCGCGTAAAAGCCCCGACCGTCAGATTGTTCTCTAAATACAAGATGCCGACGAGCGTGCCCTGCCGACTAATCGGTAGGCATAGTACCGACTTTGGCTGGTGGCCAATCACATAGGCTTCAGTCGCTAGCTGAAGTTCGGTGCTCAAGTTCTCAAATACAGCCGTCTCTTGGGTTCGAGCAACTGAGTAAATCAACCGCTGAGGCAGGGCAGGGTACTCTTCTAAAGAGACGCTCATCGGCTCGATGTGATCCGCTGAATTGGCTCTAACTACAATTTGCCACTGTTCGTCTTGATACAAGAGTAGATAACCCCTTTGCGCGCCTGCATTGGCAATGACGATCTGCATGAGCGCAGCTAGCAGGCTCTCTAACTCAATCTCTTGCGAAATTGCCTGAGCGGCTTTGATCACAGCCGGAAAATCTAGCCACACATTAGATGAAGTACTGCTGTGATTGGCAGCGCTCATAGCGGTATCTGAGATATTTTCTGGCTCGATTAAATTGCTTTTAGGATCTGAACGTATAGGTACTAGCAACTGCGAGTAGCGCTCCTCTAACTGAACGACTTTAGCTTTGGCTCCCCAGTGGCTGTAGCCGTAGTAAGCAGCTTGTAGATAGCTCGCCGCAAGCTGCTCTTTTCCCCAGCCTACATAGAACCTAGCGGCCAGTTCATTCGCGATCGCTTCTTCTTGCATAAAGCCGTTTACTTTGGCACCGGCAATAGCGCTGTCGTAATACTCTAAGGCCGCTGCTTTTTGATTGAGCACCCGGCATTTTTCCGCTGCGACCAAATCTGCCTTATGCTGATAGTTCATCGGGGCGTGTTTGGCCCACTGTTGTTGTAACTGCTGCTGATTTTGATCGACTCTCTGAAGTAGATGATCAGCAGGCTCGGTATGATATTGCGCTAGCGCTACTAGCGAGTCGTAAAAGTAAAAAACAGGCTCTAAAATGCTGCCAATGCCCCCTGTTAGAGATTGTCTAATCTGATCAGCATAAGTTTGAGCGGCAGCGGTTTCATCAAATAGGTAAGCCAAAATCAGCTTATAGCTATAGGTAAAAAACAAAGCTGAGGTGGCCCCGGCTGCTTTTAGAATGGGCAGCAAAATTTCTTCTTTCAGGGCTTCTCCCGATAGCACACTGGGCCGATGGGTGATTTCAATCAGATTTAGGGCCGTTTGCCAGTGATTGCGGCAGTAGTCGGCCAAAGCCGGATGATTGAGCTGCATAAAGCTTTGGACGTAAGCGCGGGTTTCTTGCTCTAACGGCCCTAGCGGCTGGCCGCTCAAAAAAGAATTGAGGCCAATGCCGCCCGCGCAGTATCCGGCAAACTCCATGTTGCCGACCGCTAGGGCGGCTGCAAAGCCTTGTTCAAAATAGGGAAGGGCGGTTTTGATATGGGCATTGCGGTGAAGTGTAAATAAACTTACCGTACTCAGCACTGCGGGCTTGGCTGCTTTGGCGTCTAGCTTATCGACCACTTTGAGCGCTAGCTGACTGAATTTAACACCCCTTTCCACGGCCTGCATCAAGTTGCACAGCAGCACGCTGTAGCTGGCATAGGCTAAAGCTGATGCTTCGGTATTACCCTGCTCTAAAGAGATTTTGACGGCGGCAATAATCAGTAAGGGATAAATGGGCGATGCGCTCATGAAAGCAGCGGAGATAATGCTGCTAGCGACTTGAACGG
>JBGTIK010000318.1:0-10906 GCA_041745715.1 Phormidesmis sp. | reverse complement strand
CTTCGTGCAGTTCACTCTTCTCTGATTCACTCAATCGGACGATGTATCGTTTTTGCATAAAGCCCTCGTTCGCTTTATCCCAATCTCCCCCATTACAACACTCTTGCCAACCCTCATTCTTAGTCCTGACGCTCCACTAGTAAGTGTTTGCTTAGTCCCATTGTTTATCCCTAACAGGAGCTGGGCAATATTTAAAGCTGACAATCAACCTAAGCGAGAATTTGCCTTTATTAGAATCTGGGCAATCACGATTGCTTCTTGGGGTAGTCCTTCCTTTTACGATGAAGACCTTAGCGAGATTGATTTTACCGGCTCTAGAATAGCACACGTAGATTTTAGAGCAAGATCACTTTACAGAACTTGTTTGAAAGATGTCAAGGGATTAGACAAAGCCCGAGTCGATAATCGGTATTTCGATCTAGACAATCCTCAAGTGCAAAAGTTATTGACTCAAGGTAGTAGCGAAAATAACAACTTCAGCCGCGTAAATTTGCGGGGGGCCTATTTACAAAATGCCGATATGAGGCAGTTCAATTTGGCCGAAACGAACCTTGAAGGGGCAGATTTAAGGAACGCTGACTTGCGCGAAAGCGTCTTGCTAAGAGCCATTTTGACAGATGCCGATCTTAGTCTCGCTGACCTAACGGGGGCTTGCATTAAGGACTGGAGCGTTAATCAACAAACTCGACTAGATGGAATAGTATGTGACTATATATACCGGGAGTACGAGAATGGGCGAGCTAGCGATCGCTATCCGGGCGATCGCAACTTCCAACCCGGTGAGTTTGAGTCCTTGTTCCAAAAGCTAACCAATGCAGTTGAGCTAATTTTCAAGGATCAGGTGGATTGGCGGGCGTTGAGTTTTGCATTTGAGAAGTTTCAGATCGAAGATGATGGGTTAGGGCTTGAGCTGAAAGGGGTTGAGCAGCGCGGCGGGTACTGGGTAGTGAAGGTAACGCATGGCGAGGGTGTTACCAAACAGCAAGTAGAGCGACAGGTTCAAGGCACTTACGACGAGCTGCGGGTTTTGATGGCAGCAAAAGATCAGCAGATTCATCAGCTACTGGGCATTGTCGATAGTCAAACGAGAGCAATGGGGCAGCAGGCCGAAGCGTTGACAAATTTCAGCAAGCATCCCTTTGGCAATAACTTTTTCATCTCGGGCAGTACGATTACGAACCTTGCCGGATCAGGGCAAATTGAGTATCAGGAAGCGGCTAACCGAGTGCGATCGCTCGTCGCCCATCCCACCGATCCAGCTTTCGCATTGCAGCGCTTAGCCAGTCAGCTCAGCGATCGCAATGTCGCTACAACCGCTGAGGGTCAAACGGAATTGATTCAGCAGATTTTACTGAACGAGGCCGCTCAAGACCCAGAATTTAGAACGTTCTTACTTCAGCAGGGTGAACAGATTATCAACGGATTATCTGGGCAGGCAATCGTAGGAGCCGTGCAAGCCGCGATCGCCCAGATCAGCGATTAAATGCACCTATGGTTTAGATTCAACGCTAGGCGTCGTAGTGGTATTCATAAAGCGAGATCTCGCCAATAGCCCCGGTTCAACTAGCGCTATTAGCCCTAGCCTGATGAGCCACGCCTTTACCTTGCAGCTTGACGAAACCTTAGCGGGAGCTTCGTTAGCGGCTTTAGCATCACTAGATTCCAACGCCTCAGGGCAAGTGCGGCCTTCTGCATCAGATTGAATGCCTGTTCCTAACACTGCCGCCGAAAGCAAAGCTAGCCCAGCTGGATGGAGAAAATATTCTAGATGATTGCAGGCAGTCGGTAGCTGCTTGGGCGCAGGCGATCGCCCTGCCGGTATCGCCGTAATACTCTCCACCAGTGCCGCAATATCGTTCGGTTGATGAAAAAACGGAATCTCCACAACTTTTCCTAGCCTGCGCAAAAGCTTTTGTTTTAGGGTAGCCGTCGCATCTTCAGGCATTAGCGATGTATTTTCCGCCACTAGCGGGTAAATAATTTAGGGATCTTTCGCCTGCACCATTTCCCTCAAAGAATCTGAACCGGGCTGCATTTGATCGAGTGAGACATCAATTGTTTCTACCTGCGGGAGAAATCCTTGCAACAGCTTTAGCAGCGCGGCCACAACAGATAGTCCATTCAGCGCAAAAGACTCGGAGGCGGCACTTTCAATCTGGGCTGCGGCTAAAAGCGGATATTCAAAGACAGCCCCGATTGTTTTGCTCAAGTTCTCTCCTAGTTTTTGAGCGATTACCTTTTAAAAGAAAATGCGGATAGAGCCCTGTATGCTGCGGCTGACTGCGCTGACGGGTTCGCTCAGGCGCTCAATGACAATTTGCGCTTTGCCTTCTTTTCGCCTGCTGTAGCTTAACGGCCGATAAAATTCACCGTCGTAATCAATTGGGAGAATATATTCACTTTCACCTAAAGGCATTTCTGTCTCGATTCAGCCGAATGGCGTGATATTGCTACTAAATATTGAAGCGTTTTTTCCATGACGTTCACTTTGATACGCAGATAGCATTGCTAGGAACTATGAGGAATATTCGAGATCATTTCTGAGTTACTAAACTCGAAGGATGACCAATGTTTTGATATTCCTCTAAAGTAAAAGAATCAACCTGAATGGCATGAGTACGAGCGACTTCTGCCGCATAGGCAATATCTGAGTCAGCACCTGTAATCAGACCAGCACGCAGACCTGCTTCAAGGAGTGCTTCAGTAGATCCACTGGCTAGTTTAGCCGGTAGCTGGCCCGATTTTATGGCTGCTTTGAGCTGTTTGAAAACAGGCATGGCCTGGTAGGTAAGCCGGTAAGCATTTTCTAGTCTGCCAAGCGCCTGCTCTGGATCTTTGGGAATATAGATGCCCTCTGTTATATGCTCCCGGATGTCAGGGTGTTGAATGAGCTGAGCAACCTGCTGACTTAGACTATCTGAAGGAGTGTGACCGAGGGGATTCAGCCGGAAGCTAGCTCGAAGCATACTGCCCACTAGGGGGAGGGACAGATTGTTGAGGAGGCCATCAAATCCTTGCTGGATTTGCGCGATCGCCCACTCCATTCCCCACTGCACAAAGGGCAGATCGGCTTCAGGTCGCCCGTCTTTCTCAAACCGCTGAAGCGTCGCACTTCCCAAGTACAGCCAGGAGAGAATATCGGCAAAGCGCCCCGTAATATTTTCCTGCCGTTTCAAGGTGCCGCCATAGGTCAAAAGGGCATAGTCTGTTAGCAGTGCGAACCAAGCAGAGGCCCAAGAGATTTTCTGAGCATATCGAGCGGTTTCTTTGGGTAGCGGCGTCTGTACCCAGCGGCCACGGGTTAGGCCCAAGGCCAAGGCTCGAAATAGATTGCCGGTGCTAAAGCCAATATGTGCCCAGATTGTTTGATCAAAGCGGGCGAAATCTGCTTGCGTGAGGGCGGTAATTTCGTCGTATACGTAAGGGTGACAGCGAATCGCGCCTTGGCCGAAGATGATGAGCGATCGCGTCAAAATGTTTGCCCCTTCTACGGTAATCGGAATCGGCGTCGCCGCGTAGATATTGGCCAGCAGATTTCTCGGCCCTCTGCTGATGCCTGCCCCGCCCATAATATCCATGCCATCCGTGATAATTTTACGAGAGAGTTCGGTGAACTGATATTTGGCGATCGCCGAGACTACCGCAGGCTGTTCTCCCTTATCAACTGCGCCGCAAGTATACAGCCGCGCTGCCTCCATCACATAGGTGAGTCCGCCAATGCGAGCGAGCGGCTCTTCTACCCCTTCAAACCGGCCAATGGGCAAGCCAAACTGATGCCGAATCGTACTGTAAGCGCCCGTCACCCGAGCGGTGAGCTTAGCAACGCCTGTACAGGTCGCCGGAAAGCTTACCCCCCGCCCTGCGGCCAGAGATTGCATCAACATCTTCCAACCCTCACCGGCTTGTTCTGCACCGCCAATGATCTGACTGATAGGCACCACAACATCTTGACCTGCCATCGGTGAATTGTAGAAAGGAACCCCCATCGGGTCGTGGCGATGTCCCACCATTACGCCGACAGAATCTGTCGGCACTAGAATGCAGGTAATGCCGATGTCTTCGCCTTTACCCAACAGATTTTCTGGATCGCGTAGCCGGACGGCTAATCCAATCAGGGTAGAGATTGCGCCTAGCGTCGTATAGCGTTTTTTCCAGTTGAGTCGTAAAAAGAGATCGCCCTCCTTTTCAAAGACTACGCCCGATGACGTTAAGCTGGCGGCGTCTGATCCCGCTTTGTCCTCAGTCAGCGAAAAACAGGGAATCTCTTCACCGCTTGCAAGGCGGGGTAAATAGTAGTTCTTTTGAGCGGGCGTGCCGTAGTGCAAAAGTAGCTTGGCTGGGCCCAGCGAATTGGTGACGCCGACGGTCGCCGTGTGGGTAAATGAGCGCGACGCTAGCTTGCTCATCACTGCACTGTAGGCCGTGTTAGAAAACCCTAAGCCGCCGTATTCAGAGGGAATCATCATGCCGAAAAAGCGAGCTTCTTTAAGGTAGGCCCACACGGTAGGCGGCAGGTCTTTTCGTTGAAAAATCTCCCAGTCTGTGGCCATTTCGCACACTTTCTCGACCGGGCCATTAAGAAAGGCTTGCTGCTCAGCCGTGAGCGTCGGAAAGGGTTCCGAAAGAATGCTTTGAAAGTTAGGACGGCCAGAAAAGAATTCACCTTCTATCCACACGTTTCCCGCATCAATCGCGGCTTTCTCGGTGTCGGAAATTTGCGGCAGCAGGTGTTTGTTTTGAATGAGTTTGAACAGGCGATCGCTAATGACCCATCGCCGCAGCCGAGGCACTCGTAAAATTAATAAGAGAATAAGCGCGGCTGAGAAGGTCGTAGACATCAACAAAATAAGCGTGCTGTGAGCAAAAACAAAGTCCATTAGAAACCTCCGGGTGCCGGATATTGGCCATCTTTTTTACAAGCAAATTCTCAAAGCTGTAAATTCTTACCGCTTTGAATTCTTAAAGCTGTAAATTTTCAAACACCCCTGCTGCGCCCATGCCACCGCCTACGCACATGGTGACCAGACCGTAGCGAATGCCGCGTCGCTTCATCTCATGGAGCAGTGTGGCTGTTAGTCTTGCGCCTGTGCAGCCAAGTGGATGACCGAGGGCAATAGCGCCGCCATTCACATTCACAATGGCCTCATCTAGACCCAGCTTACGAATCACCGCCAGCGACTGAGACGCAAACGCCTCGTTCAGCTCAATGAGGCCAATATCAGCTAGGGTAAGGCCGACCTGTTTGAGAACCTTTGGCACAGCTTCAATCGGGCCAATGCCCATAATCTCTGGGGGAACGCCCGCGACGGCAAAGCCCAGCATCCGGCCTAAAGGCTGAAGTCCTAGCTTTTTCACCATCTCTTCATTGACTAGAACCGTTGCAGCTGCGCCATCAGACATTTGAGAAGCGTTTCCGGCGGTCACGCTACCCTGCAAATGGAAAACCGGCTTTAGCTGAGCTAGCGCTTCTAGGCTAGTGTCAGGGCGCGGGCCTTCGTCTACCTGAAAGATCATTTCTGTTGTTTGGGGATGGCCGTCTATGTAGTAGGTCTCGGTTACGGGCACAGGTGCGATTTCATCGTTGAATCGGCCCTGGCTAATCGCTTTGAGCGCTTTTTGGTGCGATCGCAATGCAAACGCATCCTGGTCTTCGCGAGAAATCCCAAATTGCCTCGCTACATTCTCTGCCGTCAGCCCCATTGTGCAGTACACCCGAGGGGTGGATTCGATCAGGGCTGGGTTCGGCAGTAAGTCGTGTCCGCCCATCGGAATCAAACTCATCGACTCGGCCCCCCCGGCAATCATGACCGCCGATTGCCGGAATGTAATCGCTTGATGGGCGATCGCTATCGCCTGAAGCCCAGAAGAACACAGTCGGTTAATCGTCGCGCCAGCCACTGAGTCAGGCAATTCTGCCCGTTGAGCAATCACCCGGCCCAGGTTGTAGCCCTGCTCAGCTTCGGGCATAGCGCAGCCGATGATAACGTCTTCCACCATTTCAGGCGCAAGATTCGGCACCTGAGCGAGGGCCTTTTGAAGCGCGATCGCCCCCAGGTCATCGGGCCGTACATGGCGAAGCGTGCCATGAGGCGCTTTCCCAATCGCGGTTCTCACCGAGCTAACAATATAGGCTTGCATAATTTTTCTCCTACCGATGACTTTACCTATGACTCTACCGATGACTACAAACAAACAAAGCTGTCTCTTTTGGTGGGCGATCGCCTAACTCCTCAACTAATTTCTGAGAGGCTTTTTGTACTTCAGCAAGTGAGCCATTCGCGCCTGCGTTTTCGCATTTTCCAATAGAGGAACAAAGTTCTCTCGCTCTAGCTGAAGCAAATAGTCCGCAGACACTCTGGCCGGTGCGCTCAAGTTGCCGCCTGTCATCACAAAAGCCAAACGGTTCGCTAAATAGCGGTCGTACTCAGAAGCAAAACCACCCTGCTCTAGCACATAGGCCATATGCTCAAACACTGCTCGCCCTGGCTGACCCAATACCCAAATGTCGCCCCGCTCAGGCAGCGGCTGATAGCCTTGATTAGCGAGTCTCAGGACTTCCTCTTTTGCCACATACAGGCGATAGTCACTGTTCATGATGATCTTCGCGGTTGGCAGCAAATATCCCATCTGCTGCGCTTCTTGGGCACTGCTAGACACCTTAGCCATCGCAATCGTTTGAAAAGCATGAGTGAGAAAAGGCTGGATATGGCTAGGTGCATCACTCGCGGCTCTATCAGCGGCCCTTTCGACCATGCGCATGAGGCCACCGGCTCCCGGAATCAAGCCCACACCCATTTCTACTAAGCCGATGTAGCTCTCAGCGGCAGCGACTACCTGTGGGCAGGCCATCACTAATTCGCAGCCGCCCCCTAATGCGCGGCCTCTAACAGCGGCCACAATGGGCTTGTGGAAATGATGTATGCGTTGGAGCAGTGATTGGAAGTGGGTAATCAGATAGGCGATCGCCTGCCGATCAGACATTTGGGTCATATGACCCATCTCTACCAAATTTGCCCCCCCACAGAAGTGGTCACTATCATTACCAATCACTAACCCCTGGTAGTTTTCCGTTTCCAGTTTGTCTAGAACCCACTCAAGGCCTTTAATTACCTGGTTACTGAGCGTATTTCCCTTAGATCGAAATTCAAAGAGAACGACCCCATCTCCCATATCCAATAGGGCTGATTCAGCATTCTCCCAAAGTACCTGCCTAGGCGCTGCCTTGATCTCAGCTACCGAAATCTCTTTCTGATGGGTTTGGATAGTTTGATAGGCGATTGCCTCACCGATTACTTTTACGCTAAGCGATCGCTCTAAATCATTCGCTTGATAAAATGAGCAGTCTCTAGCGGCCATCTCTTCTATCCAAACAGGAACTGGCTGTTGCTGCGCCGTCAAATCTTTCGTAACTTTTTGCACACCCAGCACATCCCATAGCTCAAACGGCCCCATGCTCCAGCCAAACCCCCAGCGCAGCGCTTGATCTATATCCAGCGGACTCTCTGCAATCTCTAATAATTGGCAGGCGCTATAGCTCAGCAAAGCCCAGGTTGTCTGTCGAAAGAAATCGCCTGCTCGCCCCGGCAGAGCATACAGGTTCCGCAGCCGCTCTGCTAAATCAGACTGTTTAGCCAGTTCAACAACGCCTTCTAGCTGTAGCGGTGCGGCGGGGTGGTAAGTCAATAAGCCTGCATCAAACCGGGCAGAAAGAATCTCTCCTTTTATCTTTTTATAAAAGCCTCCCCCCGCTTTCGCTCCTAGCGCCTTTGAATCTACCAGTTGAGACAGCAGCAGCGGCACCGCAAACATATCTCTTCGATCATCGTCTGGAATAGCTTCCTGGAGATGCTCAGCTACGTACTTGAGCGTATCCAATCCAACTAAATCAGCCGTGCGGAACGTGGCCGACTTAGGCCGACCCACCAGTGAGCCCGTAAGGGTATCAATCTCCTCAATGCTGTAGCCTTTTTCCAGCCCGTTCATGCCTAAGAAAGTAGCAAACAAACCAATCCGATTGGCAATAAAGTTAGGCGTATCTTTTGCCAATACAACGCCCTTGCCTAAGTATTCCTGGCTAAACCACACCATTCGAGCTAGCAGCGCTGCATCGGTCTCTGGCGTTGGAATCAACTCCAATAGTTTGAGGTAGCGAGGCGGATTAAAGAAATGCGTTCCCAAGAACTGCTGTTTGAAATGATCGCTGCGACCAGCCGAAATCTCGTGAATAGGCAATCCACTGGTGTTAGAAGATATCACCGCATCCGGCTTCATGACGCCTTCTATCCGTGCCATTAGCTGTTGTTTAATCTTTAGATTTTCGACAACCGCCTCAATTATCCAGTCAACATCAGCCAAACGGGAGAAATGCTCGTCATAGTTTCCTAGCCGAATGCGATATTTACTTTTATCTGAAAAGTAAATCGGAGGAGACAGTTTGTTCGCCCGATGAAAGGCAGCGGCCACCAGCGCATTTTTATCGCCCTCAGCAGCAGCTATGTCCAAAAGATAAACCTGCAACCCTGCGTTAGCTAGGTGGGCTGCGATTTGACTACCCATCACGCCTGCACCCAATACAGCGACGGTGCGAAACGGTCTAAACATGGTTTGTCCTCTCTTTTTTTAGCGACAGGATAGATGGAATCAGCATAGAGATCTGATGAATACTTTCCGAAAGTGATTGAGACTCGGGTTTAGGCGCGGGTACTTTCTTCTCTACAGGCTGATAAAGGTTTTCTATATCATTCGAGAACATCGAATAAAGCATCGCTCGATCAAGCCCTACGAGCGAAGTCTGTTCTTCATTCCGGGTTTCTAGCTTGTCAGCATCGATCAGCTGAAACCGTTTCACCGTTGACCAAAACGGCAGTGAGGCATTAATACCCTCTACCAGCGATTGGTACAGCAAAACAACTTGCGGCTGCTCTTTTAAGGGTGTATTAGAAACTTCTACACCTATTGTCCGCGCATGAGCGGCTAAAGCGGTTATGTTCGGAAAAATCAGTAAGCCGCAGAACTTCCGTCCTGGCCCAACGACCAGTGCCTTTTGAATCAACGGCGACTTTTGCAATGCCTGTTCTATCGGCAGGGGGGCGACGTATTCTCCAATAGAAAGCTTAAACAGCGCCTTCTTATGACCTGTGAGTGTCAGTAAGCCGTCAGGCGAAAATTTGCCGCGATCGCCCGTATGCAGCCAGCCATTTTTCTCTAGCACTGCCCGAGTCGCGGCTGCATTGCGGTAGTAGCCTTGCATCACATAGGGCGATTTCACCATCACCTCGCCATCGGGTGACAGCGCCAGTTCTACCCCTGGCATCGGTACGCCTACCGTCCCCGTTTGGCTCCAGTGCCTATGCGTAAAGCTCAGCGTTGAACTCGCTTCGGTCAGCCCGTAGCCTTGGCATAGCTTCAGCCCCGCTGCTGACATTAGCGTCATCACCTCAGCGGGTAGAGCCGCACCCCCTGAAATAAAGCATTGCATCTGCCCACCAAAAAGATTTCGCAGTGGACGCAGCACCGTTTGTCTTGCCGCCCATAGCTGAATCCGGTAGTTTATAGATTGAGCATCGTCCAGTCGGTAGCTACTCGCTACACGCCATGCCCAGGAGAGCACCACTTGTTTTAGCTTTGAAGCCGGGTGAGACGGAAAATTGTTCTCTGCGAAAACAGCCGTCTGCCAGCCCTCATACACTTTCTCTAGTAGTCGAGGTACCGTAAAGAAGGCAGTGGGTCTCAACTCTCGCAGATGCTTCATCACCTGTCTGGGCGTAGAAAAATAAAGGCTTTGCCCAAAGCTTAGACTGCCATAAACAAATACCCTCGCAAAAATATGATGTAACGGTAGAAACGACAGCGCAATTTCTCTAGAACCTTTGCGCAGGCAGGGAAGCGTGCTAAAAGCCGCTAAAGCGCTACCTGATAGGTTTTCGTGGGTCAACATAGCCCCTAGTGGACGGCCATTATCTCCCAGCGTATAAACAATTGTTGCCAACTGGTGAGCATCAAGCTCAGCTTTGAGCCTCTGAGCCTTTGTCTGTGACCAATTTGCCTTCTGCCTAAGCTCTGATAAAGTCATTAATTTAACGCTTTCAGGCAAAGACCACTGTAGTTCCCTTAAACCATCTCGAAAAGCTATATCCGAGCGATTGTTTTCTACTTTATCAGCAACCACAACAAGTTTAATGGTTGCTGAATTAGAAACCGCTGACAACAGCTGTTCTACTTGTTTCAGTCGAGAAACAAAGAGCACGCGCACGCCCGTCTCTGCGAGCATATATTCGGTTGTTAACGTTGGCTGCTCTGGCAGTATCGGCACAGTAACCAGTTGCGCAAGCAAGCATCCAATGTCAGCCATGACAAACGGTACGTTACTATCCATCAGCAGTGCAGCGCGATCGCCCTTCTCCACGCCTGGATATTGCTGAAGCGCCAGCGCCAAATCTTCAGCAATACGCCTCAGATCTATCAGCGTCCAGCTTTGCCAATGACCCTGGGCATAGTGGCTGATGCTAGCCAGCGAAGTCTCCTTTTTGGAGAATGGCCATCTCGTGGGAAACAACGATCTGCTGGAAAGCCTAGATGCATCAAATTCACAGCCCTCATCTAATAGCGAAGGCAATGTTCGGTTCAGGTACACGTCTGCTTTTTTAACACCGCAGTTTGTCTCTCTACAAGCTCCAACACTGTCCTCGATTAAAGGAGCCGTATAAATTTCACTGGTTTCCGGCAAAAACATTAACTCGCCTCCGAGCGCGCAGCGTCAAGCTTATATAAAACCCACATTCCGCCCTTTGAAGTGTCACACTCAGGTATTAATGATAGAGCCCTGTTTTGGAAAGACTTTCATGGCTTAGCAGTTCAAATGAACTAAGTCATAAAAATTCTCAATTAAGGTTAACTATTGAGAACC
>JBGTIK010000317.1:0-12823 GCA_041745715.1 Phormidesmis sp. | reverse complement strand
GGCGACTGCTTTTTGATGAATCTGGGCGGTTGATTGAAATTCGCTTGAATCAAGCCGATACCCTCGTCAGACCTTGGCTTCACGGTTTATCTAAGTTGCTAGAATCAGAGCATGTTGCCGTTAATTTGCCCCAAACTTAGGCAAGTAAGCAGAAATCCTAGCTTAGCGATCGCTGCTTGCTAACCCCATTTGCCTTTGTTTTCGCCTCCATTAAAGCCCTATCAGCCGCTTGATAAAGCCCTTGCAGATCTGTTGCATCATCTGGATAGACAACGATACCTGCCGTTAAGCTGACCTCACGGGTTAGATCTGCGATCAGCGAGAGCGAGGCTTGTTGCCAACTGTATAGAAAATCATGCAGCCGCTGAGCGCCTTGCGCAACACTCAGGCCATACAGTCCAATCACAAACTCTTCTCCTCCCCAGCGTCCGACTACTGCTTGATCGCCAAACGTCGAGCGTAAGAAATCGCCAAAGTGTTTGAGAATGCGATCACCCAGCGCATGACCGTATTCCGTATTAATCTGCTTAAACTGATTAAAATCTACCAAAGCAAAACACAGCGTTTGCGCCTGCTGCTGTGCCAGCTCTAGCATTTGGGTCAGCTGCTGCGCTGACTTTTGCCGATTGGCAATGCCTGTAAGGCTATCGACATCAGCCATTAGCCGCCGGGTGCGAGCCCGCTCTAGCCAGCTTAACACCCGTGCAACTAGCTCCGGAGCCACAATCGGCTTACGAATATAGTCATCGGCTCCAGCTGAAAAAACCTCCTGAATCGTATCGACATCGCTATAGCCTGACATAAAGACAATGGGTAAATCGTGCCAGCGGGGCGCGTCTCGGATGCCTCGGCATAGCTCAAGGCCGCTGATATCAGGCATTTTCACATCTAGGAGTATCAAGTCAGGTGCAAACTCTTCTAAAGCCTGCCAAAAGCTACGCGCATCGCTTAACAACTGCACCTGAAAGCCCCAGGGCTGCAATAGACTTTGCACGACTGTCAGCATCGCCAGATCATCGTCTACAATCAGCAGTTTGGCTGCTGCGACTTCAGCTTTGGGTGCGATCGCGGCGGGAGTTTTGGCAGTCGGCATCAAGCCAGAGGCCAAAGTAGGTGTCAAGCTAGGCGATCGCGGCAATAGCCCCTGTGCTATCGTCTGCTGCACCTGAGCCATTAAAGCCTTTAATTGTTGGATATGCTGAGCGCTGAGATCGGCATGATTGTGAAGAATGCTTTCAACCTCTCGGCACTGAACGGTAACCGATTTGAATCCAAAGCTACCCAGCGATCCGGCTAGCGAGTGGGCTTCGGTTAATAGCTGTTGTTGAGTAGCTTTGTCCATTAGTCCTGGCTTCAATTCGCGCAGCGCATCTGCAACATTCGCAACCCGCTGGCGATAGCTTTGACTCACGCTCTGCCAAAGCGAACTGAGATCCACTTTGCTTTCTGACTTGCTTTCTAACTTGTTTTTCGCTTCGTTTTTTAGTTCGCTTTCTGAGATGGATTTAAGCTGGCTCACGTCTTCAGCTTTTAGCCGATATCCGAGTCCATAAACGGTGGTGATAATATCAGGCAGATCGGCCTTTTTAAGCTTTTGGCGCAGTCCTTTAATATGAGTGCGGACTGAGCCCACATTAGGAGAATCTTCAAATGGCCAAACTTTATCTAACAAACTATCTAGACTAAAAATACGGTTAGGATTACGCAAAAATAGTTCTAGCAGCGCGTACTCTTTGGGCGTAACGGTAATCGGCAGCTGCCGACAGCTCACTTGACTACTGCTGGGATCAAGGCACAGATCGCCCCACTGCAAAACCGGAGAAACAATGCCTTCAGATCGGCGCAGCAAGGCGCGAATACGGGCAAGCAGCTCTTCAAACCCGAAGGGCTTGGCGAGGTAATCATCAGCGCCTGCATCGAGCCCAGCTACTTTGTCGGCGCTATGCTGACGAGCCGTTAGCAAAATAATTGGGGTGTGATTACCTTCGCTTCTAAGGTATCTGCAAAGCTGCACACCGTCTAACTTAGGCAATGCCCAATCGAGCAGAATCAAGTCATAAGCAAAGGCTTCAGCCATCGCTTTGCCTTGGACTCCATCAGTTGCTAAGTCTGTCACATAGTGGTGCTGCGTCAGCAACTGTTTAATGGCACCGGCTAAGGCCGGATCGTCTTCTACTAGCAAAAACTTCATGCAAATTGGTTCGGTTTCTCTACACGGCAGCCGTGATTTCGGCTACAGCCTTGGCTACAAATCAACTTAGGCTACTATTACAACGCTCCTTTCAAATTCACAGATCCAAAATCAATACATCGCATCGCTCTGAAGCCAAAACTAAAGGCATAGTGTAGCGAATAAATATGAGGAACTTGTGAGTGATCTTTTTCTTGCCATTTTTTACCGCTGTAGGGTTGCTTTTGGCTTTTGATCAAGCATCTTCACAGATTCCTCAAATTTGGCTGATAGATTGAGGATATGAAGAAAAGCATAGCGAGTTTTGATAACGGTTTTTCTCTGTACCCTTATAATCTGGACTCTTTAAGTGGGAGAATTAGCCCCTATGTACAACAGAATGTTAGTGGCGCTCGATGTTACTAAGCCTGCGGTTTTTGAGACGGCGCTTTCAATCGCTGTGGCGACTCACGCCAATATGCTATTGCTGCATGTTCTTTCTAACAACGATGTCAGTAGCCCAACGCCACCCATTGTGATCGCTTGGGACTATGCCATGCCAATCGCTCAAAGCGCTTGGGAGCACTATGAAAAGCGCTGGCAGCAATATGTTGACAGCGGTTTAGACACGCTGCGCAGCTATACAGAACGCGCCGAAGCAGCGGGGATCGTAGCGGAGCACTTGCAGATTACGAACGAGCCGGGACGCGGCATTTGTCAAGTTGCCAGTACTTGGCAGGCTGATTTGATTGTGATCGGCAGTCATCAGCGCAAAGGGCTGCAAGAGCTGCTCTTGGGCAGCGTCAGCAACTATGTTATGCACCATGCGCCTTGCTCAGTCATGGTGGTTTCTCTCAAGCATGATCCGCTCAATGCCTCGTCAGATCATCGCGAACAAGAGCGTCAAAACAAATCTTTAGACAGCTCTCTGCGGGCTGCATAGGCCAGCAAACCGGATGCTATGACCGAAGGCTGTGACCGAAGGCCACCGATTACTGGGTGCCGAACATGCGATCACCTGCATCTCCTAGTCCTGGCAAAATGTAGCCGTGAGCGTCTAACTTGTCGTCGATAGCAGCCGTGAAAACGGGCACGTCAGGATGCTCAGTATGAAAGTTGGCAATACCTTCGGGCGCGGCTAGTAAGCAAACAAACTTAATAGACTGAGGCTGAGTTTCTTTGAGGCGATGGACAGCCGCGATCGCCGAATTACCGGTTGCCATCATCGGATCCACAATCAGCATCTCCCGCTCGTGCACATCGCTAGGCACTTTGAAGTAGTACTCTATCGGACTCAGCGTTCCCGGATCGCGATAGAGCCCAATATGCCCCACTCTAGCAGACGGAATCAGCTTTAGCATTCCGTCTAAAATGCCTTGTCCGGCCCGCATAATTGAAATCAGTACGAGCTTTTTCCCGGCTAACATCGGGGCCTCCATCGTGGCAAAAGGTGTCTCGATAGAAACTTTTTCAATGGGCAAATCGCGGGTGACTTCGTAGGCTAAGAGCATACTAATTTCTTCTAATAGCTGCCGAAATTTAGCGGTGCTGGTGTCCTTTTGCCGCATCAGCGTGAGCTTGTGTTGAATGAGGGGATGTTCAATGCAGGTGACGGAGTTGTTCATTAAAAGTCTTTTATTTTTGTTTTTTTAGGCTGTTCTTTTCAAGCAAGTGTTTAGCTAAAAGATCGTCCCATCGCTCTGGATGCGGATCGGCGGTACGCCTGTAGGTCTGAGCTGTTGGGCAATGCGGCGACCGGCGGCCCAAGTACCGCCTTCTAGCACTTTGATCAGAGGCAGATCTTCAGGTGATTTGTGCAGTAAATGTCGGACGCGATCGCCAATAAAATCCAGCATGACAACCGTCAAGGCGCGCCACTCTACCACGATTGGCGAACTAGGTAAATGCGCCTCGCTAGTAACCGCAGCATGTTTGGGAATGAGCAGCTTCAAATCTACACACAGCCCGCCATTGCGATATTCGGCTAGCCCTGTCAGCGCGTTTAAATCGCTGACGGTGATGCCTGCGGTGGCTAAGGGCTCTACTAGCGAATAGCTCAGCCACTGCGAAAGCTTATGGAAGGGCACTAAGTTCTCTCCTAATTGAGTTTGAGGCAAGCCTGGATGAGGCCACACGTCGCCAAGATTCGTGCCTGCAATCTCTACTCGTCCCGGCCAAATTGAGCCAAATTTCTCTAATACATCGGTTAAAAGTTTGCCAGCGTTCAGGGTTAGGTCAGCCTTTTTCATCCAATCATCCAACAGATCGCTAGGTCTAGCAGGATTACTGCCAAAGCGTTCGCTCTGGGCTGCTAAGGTGCTTCCCAATTGCTGCAAGAGAGTCAGCCGACCCGCTAGCCCGATTAAAGGGTTGTCACCCTTGACCTGGAATGCTTGAGCCAAATCGTCTAGCGTCAGTTGTTGAAGCTTAACGGCATCGACCTGATAGGGCAACTCTGGATCAGATGAAAACAAGCCTTGCTCAAATGCGCGAAGACTGGCAACTGCCAATCCTTCAGATCGCTTCAATACTGGCGGATTGAGTGAATTAACTGAGAGATCTCGATAGCACCATTGAGCGCCTGCACCAGCATCGAGTAAGACGCTGACGATGGCAAGATCAATTTGCGATCGCGCCACGCCAACTTTCCCCTCACCTAGATCATTATATTGCCGCTGTAATTGCTGATTAAACCCAGCTAGCCGAGCTACCCCGCCCGCATCAAAATGACGCCATCGGCTGTGAAACGGCACCTCAAAATTAGGATAAGCCCGCTGGGTTGTCTCGACGACATAGGCCGCAACCGCATCTAACTGCGAGAGATCGCAAGCAAAATGCTCAAGCTGATCGGCTTGGCATAATTCAAAGAGCTGCTGAGCGCGATCGTGAATTGCCTCAGGCCGCCGTAAGTAGGCAATGACGGCTTGCGCTTCAACACTTTCCGCCTTCTTCTGCTGGTGAATCATCACCCTATCTCTCCATACTGCCGCCCAATAGTTCGGCTCAAATCGTCTTCATCTGGCACCTTTCCTGGCGTAAAATAACCCGCTGCTTTCTTGGCATTCATCTCGACTTGAGCATCTGCCGGAATCAGCTCGTCGGGAATTGAAATTCGCTCAACAATCTCAATCCCTGATTGAACAACGGCGTCATACTTCAAATTGCTCATCGAGACAAAGTGATCGATGCGGCTGATGCCCAGCCAGTGCATCACATCCGGCATTAGCTCCTGAAAGCGCATATCCTGCACACCCGCAACACATTCAGTGCGGGTAAAGTAGGTGTCAGCGCGATCGCCGCCTTCCTGCCGTTTACGCGCGTTGTACACCAAAAATTTGGTCACTTCACCCAGCGCTCTGCCTTCTTTGCGGGCATAGATAATCACGCCCGCACCGCCCGCTTGCGCCGTCTGCAAAGCCACTTCAATGCCATGCACCAAATAAGGCCGACAGGTACAAATATCCGAACCAAACACATCCGAGCCATTGCACTCATCGTGAATGCGCACGGCCAGCGGACGATTTGGATCTGCGATCGCTTCTAAATCGCCCAAAATATAAACTGTCAATCCGCCAATGGGCGGTAAAAACACCTGCAAATCTGGCCTTGTCACCAGTTCTGGAAACATCCCGCCGGTTTGCTCAAACAGCGTTCGGCGCAAATCGCTTTCTAACACGCCAAAACGCTGCGCAATTCCTGGCAAATACCAAACGGGCTCTACAGCGGCCTTGATTACCACCAGCTCACCCCGCTGGTTCATAATTTTGCCATCTACTTTCACCCGCCCTTGCGTCACCGCTTCTTGCAACTCTGGAATGTTGATGTGGGCTTTGGTAATTGCAATCGAAGGGCGAATGTCATACCCCTGGGCTCTGAGATCGGCAAATGAAGGATGATCGAGTGCACCAAACGGATCGAGCGAGACAATTTTATCGGGCATTCCCCAGCTTGGATGCGGGCCAATGGCTACCGTGGGCGAGGTATTGGTCAAGTCGGCGCGGTGGTCACGCTCTAGGCTACCGCTTGCGATCGCCAGCGCCCGATACACCGCATACCCGCCTGAATGCGTCCCAATCGCATTGCGATGCGATTTATTGCCCAAGGTTGCCACAATCGGCCCTCGTTCCGCCGGATTAAGGTGTCCCCACTGCACGGCCAGCGGCTTTTGGCCAAAGTTGCCGGGATGCGATGTTAAAACAATATGCTTGTGCTGGGGCTTATGCTGAGACTTATGCTGAGGCGATCGCGCTGATGTCATTTGAAGAAACCTCTTATCAAGCCCTGATGTCAACGAACCCTCAAATTAGCTTACCCAAGGCCAAACAGACTGTAGTTGAGATAGCCGTTAGGACAGCAATCAGCATTGAGATCGCCCGCATGAGTCGAGATCTATAGTCGCTAGTATTATCGGGCGGTTTAAACCATTAGCCCGCCCGATATTTTTCCAACAGGTTCGGCAAATTGTCATAGCCTTCCATGCTCATAATCGGCATGAGCTGACGGCGATATTTCTCTAAAATTTCCTCAAACGCAGCTTCGCCTAGCTGCCCCTGCAAAATCGAGATCAAACCCGCCGCCTGTCGCCAGTCTTGTGAACCAATGCGCTCTAGCAGATGCATTGCAATGGCTCCAAAATACACGGCTTCTTCAGGTTGTTTGAGGGCGTGATAGGCTTCGGCGGTGTAGAGCGTATATAGTCCTTGCAGATAAATATTGCCTGAGCTTTTGACGGCTTCTGCGCCCTTCAGTAGGCTATCGAGCCCTTCTGTAGGGCGATCGCACATCACATAGCCAATCCCCAAGCTGTTGTAAGCCAACGCCTGAGACTGAAAATCTCCCTGCTTAATCGCCAGCGCCAACCCCTGATTGAGATAGGCAATTGCTCCGTCATATAGTTGCACGTCTGCTACATCATTCGCCCGCCCTTGCAGCACCTGAGCGTAGCCCAAGTTCACCAGCGCATTGGCCTCACCCACGCGATCGCCCCGCTGCCGAGCCAAAATCAGCGCCCGCTGAGCGATCGCGATTCCCTGCTCATAGTCTTGATCGAGCACCGCATTGCGGGCCAAATGACACAGATCGGCGGTTTCACAGGCCAAATCACCCGCCGCCTGCGCAATTTCTAGCGATCGCCCATAAAATTCCTTGGCCTCCTGCGAACGGCCCAGCATTTGCCGCGAATAGCCCAGCAGCGTCAAAATCCGCGCCTTCTCCTGCGTGCCCTCCACCTGGCTCAGGGGCTCACTAAAGTAGCTCAGCGTATCTTGTAAATAGTCTCCCGAAAAAGACGCAAACACCCCGCCATACAACGGAAAATCATCCCGCTGAGAAAACGTCCGCAAAATCTGTAGCATCAGCTGAAAGCTGCCGTTGCCCAGCGCCTGATAAGAACTTGCGCTGCTGCTGCGAAAGCCCTGCGCCAGCCGCCCCCAAATCGCTGCAAAAATCAGCGCCGTGCTGTAAGAAAGCTGCTTGCCCGCCTTAGCACTATAAGGCTGCTGATCAAACCAAATAATCAACCCGCGCTGCACAAAATTCAGCGTCACCACCAGCTCTACCCAGCTCGCCGTATCCACCGCCGTGCGCGTCACTGCCTCAATTTCTTCCGCCTGCGCCAGCACCGTAAATAGCAGCTTTGGCAAGCCGCTCGAGAGCTTTTGCCACACCGGCCAAGGCCCGCCGCTATTAGGATCTTCAAAGCCCACCGTTGCGGTTGCAGGGCCATACAGCCAGCTTACCAGCTCCGGCTCTAGCCGCTCATAGCTCGCCAGTCCGGCGATAATGCCCTGCTGATAAGGCACCAAATCACCGCCCATACGTCCCAACTCTCGGCGCAGCATATTTAGCTGAAACCTGCCCAAGGGATGAGGCTGATTGGGATCTAATAGCGTGGCAAATACTAGCGGCAGATCTGCCGCAGGCGTTTCCCCCAGTTTAGTCGCAGCGGCCAGCACCGTATTCGCATCTTGACGATCTTCTAAGCCCTTTTGCCACTCGCCCTCAATGGTTTTCAGCGCTCGTAAAATGCGCGGCGCTTTTAAAGAACTCTCTAGCTGCGTTTCGGTTTCGCTAATGCGAGTGGCCAGCGATCGCTCAAAAATTTCCCCCGTAAAGCGCTTTACGGCCTGATCGACGAGCGATCGCACCTGCTCTTTCGAGCGAATATTGCCCTTCAACGTCTGCTGCACAATCTCATCAATCAGCGCCAAATATTGATCTGCCAAAGATCCACCTGATTCCACTTCAAATCTCCTATTCCTAGTAGCGCTGAGTCATTCCATTGTAAAAGTAAATGTAAAAGCAACGCCGCCTTTAGTTCAGGGTCAAGACCGCCTGATTATCAACCAGCCTCAGCTCACCGCTCTGATTGATTGCGCTGTATCGCTGAAAGTACTGCTGCGCTTTTTCAGGCAGCATCGGATAGTCAAACACCGCATCGCCAGCGGCCACCGAGGCCCAAAAGTCTTGAATGTGGGGGGCGTAAGTTTTGGCTTGATCCAGGCTGAGCGAAAGCGGTGGATCGAGCAGCAGCTTTAAGATGAATCGGAAAGAGCGATCGCCCATCCAAGCCCTAGAAGTTTCCTGCAAAGTCGGCCAGTCCGGCACCGTCTCAATCCGCTTCGACTGCACCTGCAACTGCCGCTGCCCGCGGCCATCCGTCGTCAACGACAGCAGCCGATAAGGATGCGGATAGCTCACCAGCGATCCGGTCGTAATCGCATAAAAATCACCCGCTTGCGCAATATCCTGCACATGCAAATGCCCCGTAAAGGCCACCGGCACCTTTGCCTTTTGCAGCCGTGCTACCAAAGCAGGCGCATTTTGAATCATATAGCGCTGACCCAGCTCACTCGTCGCCTGATCGGGCAAATGCTCCAAGGTATTGTGATGCACCATCACCATCACAAACTTACCCGCCAAATCCAGTAGCTGCGCGTCTAGCCAAGCCAGCTGCGACGCGTCAATTAGCCCAAAGCCGAGCTGCTCGCCTGCCTCATCAAACGCATTAGAATTAAGCCCAATTAAATGCACACCGGGCAAAATTTCCTGCTGGTAATAAAGCTGTTGCCCATCTGCATAGCCAAATTTTTGATAGATCTGAGGAAAATCAGCCAGCGAAATTTGATCTCTATCTGGCTTTTCATCTGATTCTTTTTTGGGCTGAGTTGAGCCATCCGCAACGCTGCCCCACCGCCTGACCACATCGTGATTTCCCGGCACCACATAGGTTGGGAACGGTAGCTGCGCCAGCCGCTCGGCCAGCCACTGATGATTTTCTCGTTCACCATGCTGCACCAAATCTCCTGGCAACAGCAAAAAATCAGGCCGATCTGCAATCAGATCTTGCAAAATCTGCTCAAAAGCCGGAATGCTAACTTCTACCAAATGAAAGCGCTGCGGATGATGCCAGATAGTCTGCGGCAGTGCAATATGCAAATCGCTGACCACGGCAAACTTGAAATTGAGTGTCATTGTTTATTACGTCTTTTGGCAGCTTTACCCTCATATTTTAACGATACAGTCAATAGCAACTGCCTGATACTCAAACACTAGATAACAAAAACAGCCTTATAGCCAGCGATCGCCGCTCGAAATTTCACCGATAAACGCAAATCTAACATGCGCTCGGCACAAGCACTGCTAATTTAGTGACGACGGCTAGTTTAATTACTACAGCACCTAGACTTTCTTTAAACCCTGTTGCTCTCGATTATTCTATGGGCGTGACAATACCTTATATGCGCCAAAACTAGCCGCGATTAAGGTGATTGAAAAAAGTGTAGTTAGTGTCCCTAATGCATACAGAGCCGGTGAGGTGACATTTGTTGTCATCCCAAATATCTCCAGTGGCAGCGTATTTTTTTGCCCAGAGACTAGCGAAGTGCGAATAAATTCGTCGTAAGAGAGCGTAAAGCTTAACAACGCTACGCCAATCAGACTCGGTAAAATCAGCGGCAGCACGACTTCCTGGAAAGTTTTGACATCGCCTGCGCCTAAATCGCGCGCGGCTTCTTCGTAAAATGGATTGAAGCGATTGAAGACGCCCAGCATGATCAAAAAAGCAAAGGGAACCGTCCAAGTCAGATGCGCGCCTAGCCCCGAAGAGAACCAGTTGGTTTGAATTTTGAGCACTTGGAAGGTAATGCCAATGCCTAAAGAGATCAAGACACCCGGCACCACTAGGCTAGAAATAGTGAGATAAAAAAGCGCTTGAGCGCCTTTGAACTGGCTGCGAAAGGCCATGCTAGCCATAACGCTGACGACGATAGCGATCGCTACCACCAAAATTCCTAAGCCAAAAGAACGTTGAAAAGATTCAATAAAGCTGCCCACCCGCTGCTCTTGAAAGACTTGCCCTAGCCAATAAAAGCCAAAGCTTCGCAGCGGAAAAGTCAGCGCCCCGTCTGGCCCCTGCAAAGAGAGCGTGAAAATAGCAAACATGGGGCCGTACAGGAAAAAGACAAAGAGAGTGAAAAAGGCGGCGAGGATGTAAAAGGAGGGGTGGCGTTTGGTCATGGCTGTGAGAAAGGGAGAGAGGAAAGAGCGGAGGAGACATTCAGAAAAGGAGCGCTAGAGTTCTTGGCGAATGTCTACGATGCGAAGGATACCGGTAACAAGAACTAGCGTAATGATCAGGAGAATGACGGCGTTGGCGGCGGCTAATGGATACTGCAAACTGCCGATTTGGGTACTGATGAGTTTGCCGACCGAGGCTGATTGGCCGCCGCCCATAAGTCTGACGGTGATGTATTCACCCATCGTCAGGGTGACGACAAAAATAGAGCCAATGGCGATGCCAGGGGCGCTCAAGGGCAGAATAATCTCTTTGAGAACTTCAAAACCGGATGCACCCATATCGCGGGCGGCGGTGATCAGGGTGCGATCAATCCGCATCATACTGTTGAAGACGGGGGCGATCATGAAAAAGTTGTAGAGGTGCACCATGCCAAGCACGATTGCAAAATCGGAGTACAGAAACCATTCAACCGGCTGCTGTACAAGGTTTAGGTTCAGCAGTAGCTGGTTGAGTAAGCCCTCTCTGCCTAGTAGCGGAATCCACGAGATCATGCGGATGATGTTGGATGTCCAAAAGGGGATAGTGCAGAGCAGGAATAACAGCACCTTGAGGCTTTCTTTTTCGATGCAGAAGGTGAGAAAGTAGGCAACGGGGAGCGCGATCGCGACACAAGCACTCCACACCAGCACTACGTACTTAAAGGTATTGAGATAAGTCGAAAGCGAAACCTGTGAGGTAAAAACAGTAATATAGTTGTCAAAAGAAAAAGCAGGCGTCATGGCGTAGCCATTAAACTGCCAAAAGCTCACGACAAAGATCATGAATATCGGAAACACCAAAAACATTAGGAAAATAAGTGTTTGAGGCGTTGCTAATAAATAGGGCTGAAATGTCTTCCAAGTTCGATACATAACGCTCCAAAATCTTCCGAATTTTCTCTAGATCTTCTACAGCAATGTCGGTTGAGTAAAGTCTTTCAGACCCCAACCGACAATCAATAACCGAAAATTTGATAACCGCTACGCAGCAATAAACTCGTTCCATTTCTGAACGAGATAAACCTGCTCATCCATCGTCGAATTCCAAACGACCACTTTACCCATGCGATCATCGAAAGAGCCGCCGTCTCTGACTGCACCGGCTTTTTCTAGAGTCGTACCAAACGGATCGACCATATCGACCGCAGCTGGTTTACCTTCATACCAAAAATCCCATTCCTCTGGTGACATAAACTCCTTGGCATTTTCAGGCACGGCGCTGTAATAGCCTTGTCTGCCCAAGAAAGCACCCACCCAGCCATCTAGCAGCCAGTCCAGATATGCATAGGCCGCGTCTAGCTTTACCCCCTCTAGGTTACGAGAGAGGCCAACACCGCCGCCCCAAGCCCGATAGCCTTCTTTCAGCGGCGCATAGACGCATTCAATTCCTTTTGACTTAATGGCAGTCACTGCCGGTGACCACATCGACTGCAAAACCACTTCTCCGGATGACATCAGATTTACTGACTCATCAAATGTCTTCCAAAACGCTCGAAACTGTCCTTCTTTTTTCTTGTCTATCAAAATTTTGATGACTTGATCAATCTCAGGCTTAGTCATATTACCTTTGTCACCAAAGGTCATCAGCCCAGCTGATTCCACCACTAAAGCCGCGTCCATGATGCCGATAGAAGGAATATCCAAAATAGCGGTTTTCCCTTTAAAGGCCGGATCAAACAAATCGGCCCAGCTTTCAATTTTGCGGCCCACTAAGTCAGGGCGATAGCCCAGCGTATCGGCATTGTACTGAAAAGGAATCAAAGTCGCCCAGTCAGTTGGTGTGGCTGAAAATTCTTTTGAATCCTTGTCCTTGACGTACATCACCTTGATTGGTGCGGTTCCTTGAGCCTTTTCAACAGGCAATCCCTTAAACTTGCCCGTTGTAAAAAAGGGAACAATCTTGTCAAAGTTTTTTATCCGGCTGGTGTCAATCGGCTGAAGATTACCAGAGGGCACGACCAGCGGCAAGCTGAAGTACTCACCATCGAACATGTCGTACTGACCGGGCTGAGTGATGGCGATTTGATTATTTTCTTCTGTACTCAGCGCCTTTAGCTCAATTTTGAAGCCTAAATCTTCTTGAGCTTTGTCTCGGAT
>JBGTIK010000316.1:0-4356 GCA_041745715.1 Phormidesmis sp. | reverse complement strand
TTTCCTCAGTCTCTGGTGTTTTGAACTCGACTAGATTATCTTGAGTCATGGTGTATTCCTTTTTCTGGTACTTTTGCATTTCCAGAAGGATACGCCTTTTTTTGTCTCCTACGCTGTACACCAGAAATAGTTATAACTCCCTCCGAAGTTCGCCAAACCATCGGCCTCCAAGTACTTTCGCGCTCACAGCCCATCAGCGACCTAGCCGCGACCCATCAAGTGAGCCGGAAGTTCGTCTATCAGCAGGGCGACAAAGCTCAGCAAGCTCTGGATGACTCATTTGCGCCGTCCCAAGGCGATGACGATGTTCTGTTTCATCTACCCGTGACCAAGAACTGGCTGTACCAGTTGATACTGGGATTCGGATGCATCAGCTGCCACAAGTCTTTGCTGTTGCGCATACCTTCTCTCTCAATCTTGATCGCGACCAAGAGTTCAACAACAGGGCTCAAGCTCAACGTGCTGCCAATTTGGCTTAGACACGTTTAAGCAACTCTTTAGAAGAAATAATCCTGGTTCAACTCTGAACGATAGCCTTGCTATGAGAAGTCTGCTATTCGCAAGCTTTTCTCAGGAACTTCTAATCAAGTACTCAGCCATTCTCGCGTGGGAATAGTTTACTATGCTCAGTGAAACTGGGTAGTAGAAAAAATTTCACACTTTCATACCATAGTTATTGAATTTAACAGTTATCGAATTTAACCGCCTTATCAAACGGAAACTAAGTTTATGAATTGGAAATTGGGTACAGTGTTCGGTCTGCTTATCCTGACTGCTAGCTTAACAGCCTGTGCTGGCAAACCTGCGAGCGACACATCGGGTGATGCTATGGAAAAGTCCGGTGATGCTATGGAAGAGCCAGCGGGTGGTGCCATGGAAGAGCCAGCGGGTGGCGCTATGGAAGAAACAGAGGGTGGCGCTATGGAAGAACCGGCAGATGCGCCACAATAGTCTGGCTCACACTATCGGGGGTTAGTTAGCTTCTGCCCTATCAAGCTACAAAGCAAGAGCATTTATGAGGTGTATCATCTACCCACAAATGCTCTTGCTATCAATTCTACTATTTACCAGCGCCGAATAATGAAGAAACATCTGCTTCAAAGACGCTATCTGCTTTGGTATCTCGGACTGGGGATATTAGGGACAGGGGCCGCAACCGTTTTGCATCGCGGTACAGATATTGACTTGGCTAGTCCATTAGGCGTATCTAGCGACGCGCCCGACGCTGATGTACCCGCACCCGCGCCTGCAAAGATTACCCTTCCAGAATTCCAGGGTATTAGCCAATGGCTAAACTCTGATCCTTTGACCATTGCTGATCTAAAAGGAAGTGTTGTACTGATTCAGTTTTGGACATTTGCCTGCATTAACTGTCAGCGAACGCTGCCTTACATCACCCAATGGCATGGCCAGTATGCCGCGCAAGGGCTCAAAGTTGTTGGTATTCACACCCCTGAGTTTGCTTTTGAGCGAGAGGTCGGCAACATTGAAGCGGCCTTAGCAGAACACAAAATCACCTATCCCGTGCCGTTGGACAACGACTTCACAACTTGGAGAGCTTATAGCAACAGATTTTGGCCTCATCTGTTTTTGGCTGACCGTGAGGGTGTGATTCAATACGATCATGTTGGAGAGGGCGCTTATGACGAAACAGAAAAGACCATTCGTCAAATGTTAGGCTAATTTTGAAGGTGCGTTAACCATGATGACCTCCTCTCTCTCTTTGACGTTGGCTCTGCTGGGGGGCTTCCTAACGGTGTGTTCTCCTTGCATATTGCCGGTTTTGCCTATTATTGTAGGGCGATCGCTTCAATCCCATCGATATGGCCCTGTGGCATTAGTCGTTGGCTTAGTGGGTGGATTTGCTGTAGCAGGGAGCCTGTTGGGCGTCAGTGCTAGCTGGTTTACCCACTTGGCGGGCCTACTACGAGGGGTTGCTATTACGCTACTTTTGGTCATAGGCCTGCTAACCCTTTTTCCGCTGTGGAGCCACCGACTTTTCAGCTATCTTCCAGCCGTTCGTTGGCGCAAGGAACCTATGCGAGTTGGGCTAGCAGGAGAATTTTGGCTGGGCACGCAGTTGGGCCTGCTCTGGACACCCTGTGCAGGCCCTGTGCTAGGTAGCATTTTGGTGCTTGCAGCGGTCGATCATGAGGTACAAGGGGCTTTTGAGATGCTGTTGCTGTATGGTATTGGAGCTGCTATACCAATGCTAACGTTTGCCTATGGCGGACGATATTTAAGCCGCAGATTGCTGGCACTGCGGGTTCATGGCGATCGGTTGCAGCGCTTGGGCGGTGGAATCGTGGTATGTACAGCGATCGCGATTCTCTTTGGTTGGGATGTTCGAGTTCAGCTTTGGCTCGCGCCGTTTTTTCCTTCTATTTCCCTCTAACCCCGGTGTAAAAGCCCCGGCGTAAAAGTATGAGTAGTCCGACCGCGTCCGCTTCAGACCCTAAAAAGAAACCTAAAAAAGCACCCCCGGTACCCCGACAGGACCTATTCGCTAAGATTTTCCACTGGATTAATCTCATCAGTTTATTGTTAATGCTGACTAGCGGACTGCAAATTTACAACGCTAATCCGGTTTTTGGCGGGAGAGCAGGCTGGCATTTTCCTGCATTTGTCACGCTGGGAGGCTGGTTGGCTGGCGGACGTCACTGGCACTTCGCGGCAATGTGGCTTTTTGCGATGAATTTGTTGATTTACGGTATTTACATTTTCATTACTCACCGCTGGAAACGGCGGTATGCTTCTTCAAGTGATGTCAAGGTTCTACAAACCGGGACAAATTTGAAGCGCCGAAATTATGCTTGGCACCGGGTGGTTTATACGGCAATTATGCCAGTATTGATATTAGCGATCGCCTCTGGCCTAGCGATGTACAAACCTGCTCAGTTTCACTGGCTATCAGGATTGTTCATTAACTGGCAAATTCTTCGCATGGTTCACTTCATCACGGTGCCCATAGTGGTTTTGTTTACCCTAATGCATTCTCTGCTAGCGCTCAAAGTCGGCCAGTTTCGCCTAGTCAAATCCATGTTCACCTGATGCCTCACCAAATACCTCTAAAGAAAAACCCTTTTGCACTATGCAACCCCCCCTACCCCCTCGCCGCATATTAACTCGCCGCCATTTACTACAGCTATCAGGACTATCAGGAGCCGGATTGTTGCTGAACGCTTGTGGCACTCCGCTCTATTCTGATCAAGTTAACGAAGTTTTTGAACCCCTCAATCAGCGGGTTGAAAAAGTAATTCTAAAACCTCAATCTCCTGTGCCAGAGTATTCTGTGAGCGCGATCAATCCTGAGGCGCTGCTAATTAATTCAGTTAACGGTACGCCGCAAATCGACCCAGAAACTTTTCAGCTCACCATTGATGGCGCAGTTAATCTGCCGATGCAGCTCAGCCTAGCAGACCTGCAAACTATGCCACTGACCTCTATGGTGATTCGTCATGTTTGTGTAGAGGGGTGGGCCGCCATTGTGCAATGGGGTGGTGTTCGGTTGCGAGATTTAGCGGCGTTAGTGCAGCTCAAACCCGAAGCCCGCTACGTTTATTTTCAATCTGCCGATAGTTATTACGAAAGCTGGGATTTACCCTCAGCCCTACATCCTCAAACACTGATGGCCTATCAAAAAAATGGCGCACCGCTACTAGCTGAAAATGGTGCGCCGCTGCGTTTGGCAGGACCTATCAAGCTAGGCTACAAGCAGAGTAAATGGGTAACACGCATTTCTTTCTCAGCCGATTTAATGGAGCAGCAGGGCTATTGGGTAGACAGAGGCTACGAATGGTTTGGGGGGTTGTGACTCTCGCTGCCCGGGGGCAACAACAGTAGCAATGTCCAGAGCGCACTGAAGACGAGACTGATACCGATGTAAAGCAATGTCAGAGACAGATAAAGTGGATTGCGGGTCAATCTAAAAGCTCCATCCGAAACAATCGCTGTTGTTGGCTTTGCAGGATCAATCGCAGTTTGGGCGCGACTCATCGCCCGAAAAGCTGAAGTTGAGATCCATCCTGCGCTAATCACTGCGATCACTGCTAAAAGCAAAAATATTGGGCGAGTCAGGAAACTGATGGGAAACGCAGTGCAAAATCATATGCTTGCGTCAAAATTCGCGAAGCCCGACGAATATGCAGTCCCATACAGGTTGTAGGTACTTGGTTTACAGCCGCCAGCTTGGCTTGGAGAGAGAAATCGTTCATATTATAGCGGTTCCGGATTGAGTTGACTACAATCCAAGGACAGTAGAAGATTCTTGGAGACAGCCCTCAAAATGAAAGCCTATGCGGTCGACTTACGGCAGAAAATCATCAATGTTCACACCGAAGAATCGATTTCGCAACG
>JBGTIK010000315.1:0-6183 GCA_041745715.1 Phormidesmis sp. | reverse complement strand
CGGCTGTTTTTTTAACTTTAATGGCACAGCGGGCATTTGGCGGGTGAGTGCGATCGCCGATGCAGGCGGTTGGCAGCACAGCACCGTCACCGAAGATCTCGATCTCTCCTATCGGGTGCAGCTCAAAGGCTGGCAGTGTCGCTACTTGCCTGATATCGTCGTACCTGCCGAACTGCCGATGGAAATGAATTCATTCAAAGCGCAGCAGTTCCGCTGGGCAAAAGGCGCTAGCCAAGTCGCCAAAAAACTGTTGCTCAGCGTTTTTCGCTCTCAAGAGCCGCTCTACGTCAAAGTTGAAGCCTTTCTGCATCTCACCAACAACTTTAACTACTTGCTCTTGCTGCTGCTGCTGTTACTGCTGCTGCCCTACCAAATCTACATCACACAGCACCAGTTGACCTATGGCCTGCTGATTTATATTCCCCTCTTCATCGGCACCACCCTAAATCTGTTGGGATTTTACTGGGTTTCTCAAAAAGAACAGTCTATTCAACCCTCTGCTTGGCAGTTTGGCTATCAGTCCTTTTTGCTGATGAGCATTGGTATTGGCCTCAGCCTCAACCAGTCTTTAGCGGTTTGCGACGGCCTGTTGCGCACCGGTACAGACTTTATTCGCACGCCCAAGCACGGCGTCATTAAAAGCTCAGAAACCTGGATCACCAAGCGCTATCGCGGCGCCAAGACAGGGGTTTTGTGTCTAGAACTGCTGATGCTCCTGTACTTGTGCGTGACGACTGCTTTTGCTACCTACCACGCCCACTATCTATCGTTGCCGTTTTTACTAATGTTCTTAATCGGCTATGGTTACGTGCTAGGACTAGGACTCTTTCAACGACGCTAGGCTAAGCCCAACTTTCCCAAAGGCGTCAGCGTCTGTGCCTATCAAGCTAGCGCCATAAAGCCAAAATGATGAGGCCAGAATGCTAAGCTACTTCGCATGTTTGACACTGTTTGTAAGTTCTTAATCGAAACCTTTCCAACCGACTTTGCCACTTGGCTGTTGGGCGAGCCGGTTGCCCTAACGACCCTGAGTCCTTCAGAACTGTCGTTAGAGCCGATCAGAGCCGATGCGCTAATTCTGCTTCAAGCTGACGACATCATTCTTCACGTAGAATTTCAAATTCGCCCCGATCCAGCCATGCCTTTTAGAATGCTGGACTACCGCGTGCGCGTTCATCGTCGGTTTCCTAACAAAAGGATGCGACAAGTCGTCATCTACCTCAAACCCACTCAATCTGAGCAGGTGCATCAAACCACCTTTACCTTAGAAAACACACGGCATTAGTTTGAGGTAATTCGGCTGTGGGAGCAGCCGCTGAGTGATTTTGTCAAAGCTCCCGGCCTTCTGCCCTTTGCCGTGCTCAGTCAAAACGATGATCCGGCAGTGGCCCTACAGGAAATAGCCGCTTTAATCCAGACAGTCCCGACTAGAAGCATTCAGAGTAACCTAACAGCGACGACAGCCATTCTATCGGCGCTAATATTAGATAAATCAATCATTCAGCAAATTTTGAGGAGCGATCTGATGCAAGAGTCAGCTATCTATCAAGAAATAAAGCAGGAAGGTATCCGAGAAGGCATCCGAGAAGGCATCCGAGAAGGCATTCAAGAAGGTATTCAGAGGGGCGAAAGGGCTCTGATATTGAGGCTATTGCGTCGTAAAATTGGCGATTTGCCAGTCGCCATGCAGCAACAAATAGATCAGCTATCGCCTGATCGCTTAGATCCGCTAGGCGACGCCCTGCTAGAATTTTCCACCGCTGCGGATTTGACTGATTGGCTGCAAGCTCATGTCTAATTGCCGAGCTGATGTTGAGACTGACTTTTGGGATGAGGTAACGGGCTTTACTCAGCAGGTGACTACTAAGGTTGCAGAAACGCTATTACAGGCTTTTGGCAGGGCAACGGCTGAGCAAAAAGCAGATGGTAGTCTGGTGACCCAGTACGATAAATGGGCCGATACAGAACTGTGCAATAGCATCACCCGATCTTTTCCCACCCACGGCGTTTTGAGTGAAGAAGCCGAACACACGTTTCCTGACACTGATTGGTGCTGGGTAATTGATCCCATTGATGGCACCACTAATTTCACCCGAGGCGTGCCTTTATGGGGCATTTCTTTGGGCCTGCTCTATCACGGCACACCTGTATTTGGCCATGTGTACATTCCCTCAATTGGCCAGCACTTCCACGGCTTTTGGCCCGGTGAATCAGGCCTAACCATGCCCGCAGGCGCGTTTGTCAACGCAAAAGCAATCCACCCTGCCACTGATTCGCCATCCGGCTCACATTTTTTCAGCCTCTGTGCGCGTAGCCTAAAGGTATTGCAGCAGCCGTTCCCCTGTAAAATTCGGATGCTGGGCGTTGCCACGTACAATTTGCTAACGGTCGCTTCGGGCGTTAGCTTAGGCGCTGTTGAAGCCACGCCCAAAGTTTGGGATATCGCCGCCGTGTGGGCGATTACGCAAGCAGCGGGCGCTAGATGGATACCGCTAGATGGCGTTGAGCCTTTTCCCTTAGTCAGTGGCAAAAATTACAGCGCTCAGCCTTTCCCGACGCTGGTGACTCGCCCCGATTTGGTAGCGACGTTTGAACCGTTGGTGAAAGTGATTTTATAGATTTTTTGGAGCGTTATGACTTTTTTGCGTCTCATTGATCAAGCGCCTCATCAAACCTTAGAAATTGATGGCAGCCAAAGCGGGCCGTTTAGAGGCGAAATTACGGTTCCTGGCGATAAATCAATTTCTCACCGCGCGCTGATGCTGGGGGCAATAGCTCAAGGCACCACCCGCATCCAGGGGCTACTGCTAGGCGAAGATCCGCGCAGCACTGCCGCCTGCTTCAGCGCTATGGGAGCCAAAATTTCAGGACTAGAAACCGCCGGAGCCGATGGCTGGATTACCGTCGAAGGCACCGGCGGAGAATTGCAAGAACCGGACGACGTTCTTAACACCGGCAATTCGGGCACTACTTTACGGCTGATGCTGGGTTTGTTGGCCTCGCAGCGGGGTAAATTTTTCGCCGTCACCGGTGACGCCTCGATTCGCCAGCGCCCTATGAAGCGGGTGATTGCACCTTTGAGCGAAATGGGCGCAGCGATCACCGGTAAAGCCAACAACACACTCGCACCGCTGGCGGTACAGGGCCAGCAGCTGAAGCCCTTTCACTATCATTCACCCATTGCTTCAGCGCAGGTGAAATCTTGCCTATTGCTAGCGGGTCTTTTGATTCAGGGCGACACGACCGTCACCGAACCTAGCCTTTCTCGCGATCACAGCGAACGGATGCTGCAAGCTTTTGGCGCTAAGCTCTCTATCGATCATTCAACCTGTAGCGTTACCCTTCACGGCCCCGCCCAGCTGAGCGGCCAAACGGTGATTGTTCCGGGTGACATCAGCTCTGCGGCCTTTTGGCTAGTGGCCGCTGCCATTACCCCCGGATCTGACCTGCTAATTAAAAATGTAGGCATCAATCCCACCCGAACCGGGGTGCTAGAAGCCATGAGCGCGATGGCGGCTGACATTACCCTCGAAAATGAACGAGAGGTGACAGGCGAACCGGTTGCCGATTTGCGAGTTCGTTACCGCCCGCTCAAGGGCTGCAAAATTGGCGGCGATCTGATTCCTCGGCTAATTGATGAAGTGCCGATTTTGGCGGTTGCAGCGCTGTTCGCCGAAGGTATCACAACGATTACAGATGCGGCTGAATTGCGGGTAAAAGAAAGCGATCGCCTCGCTGTAATGAGCGCCGCTTTGACCAAACTGGGCGCACAGGTTACCGAGCAGCCCGATGGGATGACCATTACCGGCATGGGATCAGCCGCTCAGCTCACCGCTGCTTCATTAGATAGCGATACCGACCATCGGATTGCCATGAGTTTAGCGATCGCCGCCACCCGCGCCCTCGGCATAACTCAAATTCACCGCGCCGAAGCTGCGGCGGTATCCTATCCTAATTTCATTGAAACACTGGCGCTTACTGCTCAACCCTCCGCTGACGGATAGGCAATCAATCACCCCAGCAGCCCCAAATAAAAATCGGGCTAGAAATCGGGCTAAAAATCAGGGATGTAGGGGGGTTCTCCTCTGAAGAATTGAACACATACCAGTACACACGGGCATTCTGATCCTATCTTAATTGATCGCCAAAGCCGCGTGAGGGCTAGAAAGGCTCAATGCAAAAAGTTTTAGTCATCGAAAGCCCAGGGCCTAGTCGCAGCGATTTGGTCAGCTACCTAAAGTCTGAGAAATTTTTGGTCAACACCGCCGATGACGGCCCTGATGGCATGAGTGCAGGCCGAACTCATCGACCCGATGTGATTGTCTGTAGCTGGTCGCTGCCTAGCGAAAAAAGCGAACTCAATGGCCACCAAGTCCTCGAAGCCATCCGGCAAGACAGCGAACTGCACTTAACGCCCTTCATTCTGCTGCTAGATCCCATAAATCCGGCCGATAGCTCAGCTCTCACTCGAATGTACCAGCGTCAAGCCATGTCATTAGGCGCTGATGACTGCTTAGTTCGGCCCTTTACTCGCCCTGAAATCTTAAACACGATCACAGCTCGAATCAACCGTCTTATCGCCACCAATGAGCTGTACGCCAGCTCATTGCGCAATGCTGCCGGAAAAATGAACCATTTGGCCCGATACGATGACCTCACAGACTTGCCCAACTATAACCTCCTGCATCAGCGGCTATCTCAAGCGATTACCGCTGCTCATAGCAGTCAGCAAACATTAGCTTTGATGTCGGTCAGCCTAGATCGCTTGCGTCTGATCAATACTGTTATGGGCTATCCCGCAGGCGATCAGTTGCTCAAAGCCGCAGCTCAGCGGTTGCAGTCATGGCTGCCACCTGATGCCACCGTTGCTAGGCTAACCGCCAATCAGTTTGCAGTTGTTTTACCTCATTTAGCGCGGGCTCAACAAGCCAGAGAAACTGCTGAGAATGTAATGCGTGTGCTCAGCAGTCCGTTTTCTCTGTCTGAGCAAGAGGTTTTTGTCACAACCAGCATTGGCATTGCCTTTTTACTGCATCAGAGTAAAGATATTTACACCTTGCTCAGACAGGCGGATACGGCGTTGGAATCTGCCAAAAAGCAAAAAAGCAACTATTGCGAGTTTTATCGATCAGACATGCCAGTCGTGCTCAGCGATCAAATTGCGATGGAAACTTGGCTACGCTATGCGCTTGAGCGTCGTGAGTTTGAAGTGTATTACCAACCTCAGCTCAACTTGCACAATCATCGAATTGAAGGCAGTGAGGCGCTGATTCGCTGGTGTCATCCTGAGCAGGGCTACATTTCACCAGCCAAATTTATTCCGCTGACGGAGGAAACCGGTCTGATTGTAGAGATTGGTCAGTGGGTCTTAGAAACGGCTTGCGCTCAAGCCAAACGTTGGATCGCGATGGATACTGGCATTCGCTACGTGTCAGTTAATTTATCGAGTGTGCAGTTTAATCAGCTCAATTTAATTGAGCAGGTAAAAAGTACGCTGGTAGAGACTGGGCTTGCACCTCATGAGCTAGAGATAGAGGTGACAGAGACGGCCTTGATGCAAGATGCCGAGTCGGCGATTAAAATCCTCAATGGTCTGAAGGCTTTGGGGATTCGGATTGCAATCGATGATTTTGGCACGGGGTATTCTTCGTTAAGCTATCTCAAGCAATTGCCCATTGATACGCTCAAAATTGACAGTTGCTTTGTTCAAGGGGCCCCGCACGATATTAAAAACCAGGCAATTTTGCACTCTACCATTGAGCTAGCTCACCGCCTTGATTTGAAAGTAGTGGCTGAAGGGGTTGAAACTGAGGCTGAGCAAGCACTGCTAGAAACGTATCAGTGTGACTATTTACAGGGTTTGTGGATTGGCAGACCGATGACGGCGGCGGATTTTGAGGCGGTGGTTAGTCAGGTGTAATTTGTGAGTTGTAATTGTAAGATAAATTTCCGTGTGCAAGTGCCAAAAGATACCGTAATTTCTCTAGGGTACCTGGGAATATTAATCACACAATGCTCCGGCGGTTTCTGCGGAACCGAGATTTTTATCCGACATTCCGCACTTCCAATTGGCACATTGGGTATTTAAACGAAGCAATAAGAATCACAGCCATTTTTTCTAGCATGGTTCTCAATAGTTAACCTTAATTGAGAATTTTTATGACTTAGTTCATTTGAACTGCT
>JBGTIK010000314.1:0-21628 GCA_041745715.1 Phormidesmis sp. | reverse complement strand
AATAACTTGGACTAATATTTGTTTTTAAGTTGTTCAATCTGAAATTACCTTTGTCTCAAAAGACGATTTAGCAATGGCTTCCACAATCTAGAACAACTCTATTAGTTGCGAGAGCATAAGAAGATGTTCAACTTATTTTTTCATGGCCCCTAAGTATCTTCAGCTCGTGCAACTAAAATCCCTTGCTGCACTTCTATCGCGTTCAGGACGGCTTCACTGTTCAATGACTTAGGCGCGTTAAGGTTGCTTGTCAGAAAAGATCTAATTTGAGTGGATAGCTCTTTTTTTGAAAAGAAAAGCTGATCGGCCATCATTCCTTCGTAGGCAATTTCAGACAGCAGTATTTCCTCAAGTTCAATGCTGAGATCTTCATAAATTTCATCCCGCAAAATGCCCTTGTCAGCCGCCCACTCTTCTAACAAAATTCGCAGCGCCTTCTTGTACAAAATACAGCGATTTTCAGGAAATCTCTGCGAACGGTCGTACACCAAACATAAATAGGTTAGTAGTAGCGGCGTATGCGCTAGCTCCTTAGAAGCTTTATTCTCACTTTTTTCAAGCACCTCCCAGCATTTGCCTGCGGTATCGCGTTCCAAATCTTGCTGACCACCAAACCAGTTAACGATAAATTGCCGAATCTGCTCATCGTCAAAGTCCGCCATAGTAACGTTGCTAAACCGACGAAAGGCATCGTTGCGATAGCCGGAAGCCGCCACCCGACAGGAGGAAATAAAGCGATTGGCGTCATAGCGATCCACAAAGTCTTGAATGGTCTGAAGCACATTGCTGAGATTGGCGCTGGGTACTTCGTCTAATCCGTCTAGCAGAATGAGCAAATTACCCTGAGCTAAAGCATTCTGCGTAAAATTCTCGGCTTCTGGGAACCCGCAAGTCTCAAACTCAGCGGTAATGAACTTAGCAATGTCAATGTCATTCGCATCAAAGCGCTTCAGCTCTAGCAGTACCGGAATCAAACGGTGGACATACTCCGCCCGCTCATAATAAAAGGTACGCAAAGCTTCTAAGCCCACCTTCCGTAAAAACGTGCTCTTGCCAGCCCCCGGCCCACCTAGCACCATGAGATATTGCTTTTGGTTCGCGATGGGAACGCCCGCCTGCTTTTTATCACTGCGATGGCTAGCAGAATATCCTCGCAGGCGCGTTTGCCGAAAAGCATCTTCTAAAGCGCCCGGATCAAACTGCATCAGGTCGCTTGCATCCAGCAGTTTCACGCCGGTATACACTGCCGAGAGTTCCACAGGCTCACGCATTCCCAACACCTTTAGCTGGCAATGACGCTTTTGGTAGGTCTCTATATACTTGCGTGAGGCTTGGAAAATAGCTTGTCTGCTTTCATTTGCAAGCCCAGAAATCGCCTTGCCTAAAACGCTGCTACTTCCCGTCTTCGTCGTATCCGTAATCAGCGCGGCCAGTCCCTTTGCCGCAGGCCCTATCAACAGTTCAAAACCAGCCATATCGCATTCCCGTCACGCGCCACACAGCATAGCGTACAGTAGCCGAGGCCATCTGTATTCTCAGCTTCAGCTCAACGGCTCCAATCGAACATTCTTGTAAAGCTGCTCTATCAGAAACTCAACGCCAATACTTTCAATCAAGACAGTATCGCCTTCCGCATAGGGAGAATATAGCCACATCCGCCCTTCTCCGCGTCGGTAACACTCTACCTGCATTCGCTGCGGAGTAATCAGCACGTACTCCTCCAACGTCGGAATGCGAATATATTCTTGAAACTTATCCTCTCGATCTACCGTTGTAGTCCCCGGAGATAGCACTTCTACAATTAGCTTGGGAAAGCCATAAAACGCCGCCTCGTCTTTATCTCGTTCGTCGCAGCTGACAATTAAATCTGGATAACGATACGATAGCCCCTCGCCTAGCTCAACTTTAACGTCCGATACGTTTATTTCACAGCCTTCCGCATCTACCCGATCTACCAGTGCGCTGTATAGGTTAAGTGCCAATCTATTGTGGCCCTTAGTACCGCCTGACATCGCAAAAACTTGGCCATTGCAATATTCGTAGCGAAGCTCTTGGCGTGGCTCCCACTCCAAATATTCTGCGGCGGTCATTTTTTGAGACTGAAGGCTTGCAATCATGCTATTAACTCCAAAGACGACGATTTATGTCCAGATTCGATGCGTTTTTAGAACGAAACCCGGTAGTACATCCTCACCCGAAAGCTCGGCAGGCGCGTCTAAGGTTTCTACGGCCTGTCCTACTCTATAAATTTCCACTCGCTTGTTCTTAGGATCTATCAGCCAACCGAGTTTAGCGCCGTTGTCCATATATTCCTTCATCTTGTCTTGAAGGGGACTGAGATTATCCGAATCAGATCGGAGTTCAACAACAAAGTCAGGGCAGATGTTCGCAAACGTTTTTTTCTGCTCCGGCTGTAGTGCATCCCAGCGTTTCTGGCTCACCCAAGAGGCATCTGGAGAACGGGTAGCACCGTTAGGAAGCTTGAAAGCAGTGGAGGATTCAAAATGCTTGCCTAGATCGTAGTGATTTTCGTGCCACCAGCCAAGTTGAGCTGTAATGCTGGAATTACGTTCGCCCGTTTCCCAGCCAGTCGGTGGATTCACAATCAGCTCTCCTGTAGCAGTTTTTTCTAGTCTCAGCTCTCGGTTTGCTGCTGCCAGTTTCTCAAACTGTGCGTCAGTGACTAGAAGTGTCAGGTCATCTGGAAGTTCGAGTGAGAGTTTCTTTGCTTTCAGCGGTGCCCGTACCATCTTTTAGCCTCCTTTTTTTGGGGGATGCTTCTTTAGCACTTCTTTTAGATACTCACCAGTATACGAGTCTTCTACTCCAGCGACTTCTTCGGGGGTGCCTTCGGCGATGATTTGGCCACCGCACCACCTAATCGCCACCTAAGGGGCCATGAAAAAATAAGTTGAACATCTTCTTATGCTCTCGCAACTTATAGAGTTGTTCTAGATTGTGGAAGCCATTGCTAAATCGTCTTTTGAGACAAAGGTAATTTCAGATTGAACAACTTAAAAAACAAATATTAGTCCAAGTTATTTTTGTTTGACTCCTAACTAACTCAAAGCCTTTATAGCTGAATATTTCGATAGATTGCCTCAATCGGAACACCAACACCAACCGTTGACAACTTAACCGTATCACCAGCCCTGTACTGAACATACAGCCACATACGGCCCTCCCCACGTCGATAGGACTCTACGCTTATTTCCTCAGCGCTGATTAATAAGTACTCTGCCAGCGTCGGAATCTGAATGTATTCCTTAAATTTATCAACGCGATCTACGGCTTCGGTGCTAGAAGACAGAACTTCAACAATGAGCTGCGGAAATTCGTAGAAGGTATCGTTGTTCTTATCCCTCTCATCACAGCTAACAACCAAGTCAGGATATCGATACGACATGCCTTTGTTCACCAACACTTTCACATCAGAGCCAGTGATGTCACAGCCATTTTCTTCCACTACGTCGCTCAACACACGTCTCAAATTAAACGCAATCTTGTCGTGATTTTTCGTGCCACCTGCCATAGCAAACACTTCACCATTGCAGTATTCATAGCGAAGTTCCTGACGCAATTCCCACTCTAAGTATTCTGCGGCGGTCATTTTTTGAGACTGAAGGCTCGCAACCATGCTATTAGCTCCAAAAACGACGATTTATGTCCAGATTCGATGCGTTTTTCTTTGCTTTCAGCGGTGTCTGTCCCATCTTTTAGCCTCTTTTTTTAGGGGGATGCTTCTCTAACACTTCTTTTAGATACTTACCAGTATACGAGCCTTCTACTCCAGCGACTTCTTCGGGGGTGCCTTCGGCAATGACTTCACCGCCGTGATCGCCCCCTTCCGGCCCCAGATCAATCACCCAGTCACAGCAGCGAATCATATCCAAATTGTGCTCGATCATAATCACCGAATTGCCTTTATCAACCAGGCGCTGCACCACATCTAACAGCTTGTGCACATCGTAAAAAGAAAGCCCTGTTGTCGGCTCATCAATTAAATACAGCGTTTTGCCCGTAGATCTTCTGGCTAACTCAGTTGCTAGCTTCATCCGCTGCGCTTCACCGCCTGAAAGCGTCGGGGCCGTTTGGCCTAAGCGCACATAGCCCAAACCCACATCCACCATCGTCTGCAATCGACTCGCCGCTTTCGGAATGTTTTCAAAAAACGCTAGCCCCTCTTCAGCAGTCGTTTGCAGCACATCAGAAATATTTTTGCCCTTGTACTTCACCTGTAGGGTTTCGCGGTTGTAGCGCGCGCCTTTGCAAACCTCACATTCCACATATACATCGGGCAAAAAGTTCATTTCAATCACGTTCACGCCCTGCCCACCACAGGCTTCACAGCGTCCACCCTTGACGTTAAAAGAGAACTGCCCGCGCTTATAGCCTCTGGCTTTGGCCTCAATTGTTTCGGTATAGAGATCGCGTACCACATCAAAAATGCCAGTGTAGGTCGCTGGGTTAGATCGCGGCGTGCGGCCAATAGGAGATTGATCAATCACAATGGCTTTATCGAGTGCTTTGAGTCCTCTGATTGGCTCCATTGCATTAGGCTGAGGAATTTTGCTGCCAAAAAAGTGACGAATCGCGGGGTAGAGCAGTTCGTTGATTAAAGTTGATTTGCCTGAACCCGAAACGCCGGTAATGCAGACAAATTTGCCGAGCGGAATATCGACATCAATGTTTTGTAAGTTGTTGAGGTGAGCGCTGCGAATTTGCAGACTGCGGCCATTGCCCGGTCGGCGTGTGGTCGGGGTTTCAATCTTTTGGCGACCCGAAAGGTACGCACCAGTCAGAGATTCTTCTGCATTTAAGATATCTTCTAGCTGGCCCTGGGCAACAATTCTGCCGCCGTGAATACCTGCGCCGGGGCCAATATCAACAATGTAGTCAGCCGCGCGCATGGTGTCTTCATCATGTTCAACAACAACTAGCGTATTGCCCAAATCTTTTAATCGCTGAAGCGTTTTGAGCAGCCGATCATTGTCTCTTTGATGCAGGCCAATACTCGGTTCATCCAGTACGTACAGTACGCCGCTTAGCCCTGCACCAATTTGAGTCGCTAGCCGAATGCGCTGGGCCTCACCGCCCGAAAGCGTGCGCGCTGTTCTATCAAGCGTGAGATAGTCGAGGCCGACATCAAGCAAAAAGGTGAGCCGAGATTTGATTTCTTTGAGCACCAGCTCACCAATGGCCATTTGGCGATCGCTCAACTGAGGCGCTTGGCCGTTTTCACCCACAAGTTCGTAGACGCGATCGCGACACTCTCGAATCGAAACGCCGGTAAAATCTTTGATGTTGTAAGGCCCAATTTTGACCGCCAATGCTTCCGGCTTCAGCTTTGCGCCTTTGCAGGTTGCACAGGGCTGATCGATTAAGTACTTCTCCAACTTCTGTCGATATGTTTCTGAAGAAGATTCTTGATACTGCCGCTGTAACATTGGCAGCACACCTTCATAGCGGCGTTCGTATCCCTTTTGGGTGCCATAGCGAGAATCTGTTTCAATGTAAATCTTCTCTTTAGAGCCGTGCAGAATGGTTTGTTGCTGTTCGGCCTTTAGGGTCTGCCAAGCGGACTGCAATTCAAAGCCAAAGGCTTGACCAACGCTGTAGAGCAAAGAGAAATAGTAGGTGTTGTCTTTTTCTGACCAGGGGGCGATCGCTGCATACACTGGCACTGTCGGATCTGGCACCACTAGCTCCGCCGAAAACCGCCGCAAGCTCCCTAACCCATGACAGTCCGGGCAAGCTCCATACGGCGAATTAAACGAAAATAGCCGAGGCGACAGCTCATCCATCACAGCCCCATGTTCTGGGCAGGCAAAATTCTCCGAAAAGATAATCTCTTCTAACGGTGCTTTTTCACCCTGATTGCTCTTGTCTTTTGCAGCATTTTTCTGATCCTCTTTCGCTTGAGCATCTTCCGAGTGCACCGGCAGCATGTCAATAATCGCAATCCCGTCCGAGCGCTTCAATGCCGTCGATAGTGAATCTACCAAGCGCTCTTGCAAATCATCTTTTTTCACCAGACGATCTACAACAACTTCAATATCGTGCGTTTTGTTTTTATCCAGCTCAATATTGTCACCAAGCTCACGCGCTTCCCCGTTAATGCGCACTCGCACAAAGCCTTCAGCCGCGAGCGCCGACAATAGCTTTTGATGCGTTCCTTTTTTACCGCGTACCACCGGTGCTAATACCTGAAAACGCGTTTTAGCAGGCAAATCCATCACCTGATCCACCATTTGATCGATACTTTGGGGGGCGATGGAGCGATCGCACTGCGGACAATGCGGCTGCCCTGCCCGTCCATACAGCAGCCGCAAATAGTCATAGATCTCCGTCACCGTTCCGACCGTTGAGCGCGGATTATGCGACGTGGATTTTTGATCAATCGAAATTGCCGGACTCAAGCCTTCAATCGCATCCACATCCGGCTTATCGACCTGGCCTAAAAATTGCCGAGCATAGGCGCTTAGAGACTCTACATACCGCCGCTGCCCCTCCGCAAAAATCGTATCAAACGCCAGCGAAGACTTCCCTGAGCCCGACACTCCCGTAAACACAATCATCTTGTCACGAGGCAGATCCAAACTCACATTCTTAAGATTGTGCTGCCGCGCCCCGCTAATCCGAATTAGGTTTTTGGTATCGGATAGATCAATCCTCTGAGCGCCCTTTTTGGCCGCGCCAGACTCAGCCAACTCCTCAACTAATTGCTTCGTTTTAGCCGTCTTAACCTGGGTCGTCTTCGCTTCAGTTTTCTTAGCGTCTATATCCTGAGTTGATTTCTTTTTAGATGAGGGCATGGGGGCAATGAGTCAGAAGATCGCTTTGTTATCAAGAGGTTTACAAAGCACCAGCCTACGCAAAAACCCTTAAAAACATTTCTTCATAATAGACCACTCAGCTAAGACTTGCTTTTTAAGTACCTGGCTTCAACTACGCTCAGCCCTCGTCACTGGTTCATTTGATTGGCTCATTTGATTGGCCCACCTGACGACCGGCGGCATCGTCTCCACCAAAACCTGCCCCCGTGAAATCACCGCCTTTACCGTCGCCCGTCTCAAAATCGCCTCATAAGGGCTCTGTGCATCTAATACAATCAAATTCGCTGGTTTCCCTACCTCAATGCCATACTCATCCGTCACATTCAGCGTTCTAGCCCCGCCCGCTGTCACCATCTCAAAACAAGCCCGAATTTCTTCCATCCCGGTCATCTGGCACACATGCACCGCCATCTCTGCTACCGCTAGCAAATTCCCTGTCCCCAAGCTATACCAAGGATCTTGAATGCAGTCATGCCCCAAGCTTACGTTTAACCCGTTTTGCCACAGCTCTTTGACGCGGGTCACACCTCGCCGCTTAGGATAGGTATCGGTGCGGCCCTGCAAGGTAATGTTGATCAGCGGGTTGGCGATAAAGTTGATGTGCGATCGCTTCAAAACTCCCATTAGCTTCAGCGCATAGGCATCGTCGTAAGATCCAAACGCCGTCGTATGGCTCGCTGTCACCCTGTGCTTCATCCCGCTGCGAATGCTACAGGCTGCCATCACCTCCAAAAACCGGGACTGCGGATCGTCAATTTCATCACAGTGCACATCTATCAGTCGGTCATAGCGCTGCGCTAGCTCAAAAATTTTCTCTACCGAACGCACGCCATCCTCACGCGTCATCTCATAATGCGGAATTCCGCCCACCACATCTGCGCCTAGCTTCAGCGCCTCCTCCATCAGCTCTTCATTTTTCCCACTGCCGTATAGCCCATCTTGGGGAAACGCCACCACCTGCAACGTCATCCAATCCTTCACGGCTTCGCGCACTTCCAAGAGTCCTTTGAGCGCCGTCAGACTCCGCTCACTCACATCCGCATGACTGCGCACATACAGCACCCCGTGACTGGCTTGCTGTTTTAGCGCCTGCACAGCCCTGTTTTTCACATCGGCCATCGTCAACTGCTGCTTACGATCGCGCCAAATCTCAATCCCCTCAAACAGGGTGCCGCTGCGGTTCCACCTCGGCTCTCCCGCCGTCAGCGCCGAATCCAAGTGAATATGCGACTCCACAAACGGCGCGCTCACCAGCTGCCCACCAACATCCCATTCCCTCATCGCCGTCACCGGGAGATCAGGCGCGATCGCCACGATCTGGTCATCGACGATCGCAATATCCACTAGCTCCTGACGATCCGTCAGCTGAGCGCGTCGTAGTAGCAATGTCGCATCCATTCTGGCAAAGCCCTCGGTATAGATCCTTAACTAACCCCTTAACCGCACCGCCTGATCATCAATGCTTACGATTTTAGAGAAGGCTGACTTACTTAAGGTAAGGTTGCGCTATATAAAGCAAACCGAATTCCTTTACACAAAAAGTATAAGATTTTAATTATGGATGAATTTTATAATGCCAATACTGGTGTTTTAAGCTGATAAAACCATGAAGATACAGCAGCGCATCAACCATCAGCGCCTAAAACACATCATTGATAGCTATCGACTCATGGGTGACGAAGCCGATGCGTTTGATGCCTACGTCAAAGAACTTTCCAGCCAGTACCCTCACGGGCTCCTTGAGCTAGCGCTAGTAGAGACATTAGCCAAAAGCTGGCTGAGCATTCCCATGAAAAAAGGCGTTGCTTTCTTATCTGCCGCCCATAACCGCCTCAAGCAGTGGCAGCTCGATCAAAAGACACTAGACGCTGCTGACATTGGCCTCACGCCTAGCCAGTTTTCACAAATCACTGGCCTTGATCCTCAAGTTGCCTTTGCTGCCCTTAAAGTTCCGGCACTGCCCACGCAGTCAGCCGTAGAATAAGCCGCCCAGTAAACCGTATCAGCTTCTTAGCAAAGCCTACAACAGTTATATTTTTGCTCTCGCCAATACCAATACGCCCCTCACCGCGACACCGCTCTTGGCTAACGTTGTGGCTGCACTTTGAACCTTTGCACCGGTCGTGTAAATATCATCAATCAGTAAAACGCTCGGCATGGCCTGTTTTTGCCGCTGGGATAAGCGGATTTTTTGTTGCAGCGATGTCCCCACACTGAACGCTGCACTCAAGTTATGCTGACGATCCGCAAGACTAAGCGGATGCTGTGGCAGCGTCGCTTGGATGCGCGCTAGCCCCTGTGCCAACAGGGGCAATCCCGTCACGGTGCAAAAGGCTTGAGCAATCAGCTCGGCCTGGTTGTATCCCCGCGCTTGTTGGCGACTAGCATGTAGTGGAATTGGCAGCACGTACAGCGAAGCTTTAATACCGGGCTGAGGGACAGAAAAGGCCGTAGGCTTTTGCTTCAGATCGATTGACTTCAGATGGATCGACTTCAGCCACCGCTGGCCCAGATCGGCACCTAAAACTTGGGCAACGTCGGGGTGATCGCCATACTTCAAAGCCAAAATGGCCTGCTTGAGCGTTCGCTCATAAATGCCCAAAGCACCGACAGGCAGCGTACTAGCAGACGGCAAGGCTTCGACCGATAACGCTTGAAATCGGTCTGAGCGAATTTGGCGCTGGCAGTCGGGGCAAAACGTTTGGTTAGTGGCGCGATCGCACACTGCACAGACCTGGGCCAACAAGAGCGACATCCAGGGCCTAAGCCTATTTCTCAGCTCATTTCTCAAAAGAGTATCCTAAGCAGGCTGAGACGCAGCCACTACCGTTGTGACACTACCATCCGGGTAAACCAAACACATAACGTTTCGATCAGGTGCATTGGTGGGGCCAGCAGGAGACGAACTCCGCGACTTATCAGCATGGGTATCAGTAGTTGAGTCAGCTGATTGGCTATAGTATGAGCGCATAAGAGTAATCTACCTTTAGGCTGACAAAATTCAGGATTTCTATCTTTATTATTTCCGATCAGGCCAAAGTCTTGGGAGAGTAGATGTAGCCAACTTTTTAAGTGCTGCGCAGCACACCGTAACCCAGCCTTCTGAGAATGCCTGCACTCATTGCACCTAAAGGAATACAGACATTTCCATTTAACTATCTGATTAACACTTTCACAAAGTCTCTTTACAATCTCGCCCAAATCTGTTGATTTAATTTATTACAACTTCATAGTAAATCGCGATCGCTGCATAAATTTACGCAGATGCTAGTCAATTCGATTACACCAAGCCACAGGGTTCAGCGCTTTTGCTGATACTGAGCGGTTTGATAGCCTAATCTGCTATGAATTCAGGACTTTAGGTACGGCGGCGGTCAGCACCTCATGCCCAACTTCGGTGACTAAAACATCGTCTTCTATGCGAATACCGATACCGCGCCAGCGATCATCTACTTGAGGCTGACCTTCTTCAGGTTCGTAATGAGGCGAAATATAAATGCCCGGTTCGACAGTCACCACATTGCCGGGAGCAAACGGTTGCCAAGTTTTATCGAGATTTCGCAAAAGTCCAGCATCGTGGACATCTAACCCCAAAAAGTGACCCGTGCCATGCATAAAGAAAGCTTTGTACTTTTTCTCTTTTATCAGCGTATCCACGTCACCTTTAAGCAAACCCAGATCTACCAAGCCAGCTGTAATTGTGCGCGTTGCCGCATCGTGAAAGGCATTAAAAGGAAGATTAGGCTGCACTTTCTCAATTGCGGCTAGTTGCGCCTGCAAAACCAAATCGTACAAAATGCGCTGCTCTGATGAAAGCCGATTACCGACCGACCAAGTTCGCGTAATGTCAGCGTTGTAATAGTCATAGGCGCAGCCCGCATCAATCAATAGCAAATCGCCGTCTTTCAGCACCTGATTGTTTTCAATGTAGTGCAAAACGCAGGCATTCTCACCCGTCGCCACAATTGAAGGATAGGCTGGTCCCATCGCCCCTTCGCGGCGAAAAATATGCTCCATTTTCGCCTGAATTTCATATTCATAAACGCCAGGGCAAATCATCTCACGCACGGTGTTGTGAGCTTCGGCGCTAATCGCTATTGCCCGCCGAATTTTAGCCAACTCGCCTTCGCTCTTCACCCGACGAAACTGCTGCATCAACAGCTTAGAGTCTTCAATCGCAACCGGGCCTTTTCCTTTTTTGGTTTTCTTGCGCAGCAGATGCTGCCATAAGCCAATGATGCGGTCATTAAAAGCCTGATCGCGACCAAAGTGATAGTACAGCCTCGGCGCTTTCATCACATATTCAGTCAACTTATCGCCTAGTTCTGCAATTGGATAGACGTGATCGGCCCCATAGAGCTCTTTAGCTGCTTCTACGCCGGTTACATAGCCATTCCAAATCTCTTTCTTTTTGTCCTTAGGCTGCACAAACAGCACAAACTTGTGCTCATCGTGAGTTTGAGACAGGACCGCCACTGCGTTCGGTTCATCAAAACCCGTTAGGTAAAAGAAATCGCTGTCTTGACGAAACAAGTAATCCACATCGTTGTGCATTACCGCCATCGGCGCACTGCAAAAAATGGCTGTACTTTGGCCCAATGCCTCCAACACAGCTTGCTGGCGCTGACGATACTCACTTTGCATAAGTCTTTTTCGGCTTGATTGGGCTAACTTGTTAATAGCTAAGCTCGTTAGCAGCTAAACAAGTTAACAATTGTGACTTAAAAAGCATAGCTCAAAACTTCAACACGCATCCCGCTACTCGGCAAACTGTTAGCACTCACGCTTAAAGTATCGTCGCCTTGGGTCACAGGCGTACCGGCCATCAGCGCCAAAAACTCACTCGCACCTACAATTTCGCAAGCACTAGCATCAGCGGCCTGAGTACGGTAATGGGTGGGCACCACAATTTTAGGATTAAGACTTCTGATTGCCGCTACTGCTTCTTCAGGCGTATAAGCTTTAGGGCCACCGCCTACGGGCACCAGCAGCACATCCGGCCTACCAATCAAAATCTTATCTTCTACCGAAATTGGAGCCGCCGCCCCGCCTAAATGCACGATTTTGACGCCTGCTTGCTGCCAAACCCAAGCCACATTGGTGCCAAAGCGCCTGCCATTAAGCCGATCATGCGGCATACTGACGCCTTGCACCGCTAGACCATTGACGCTATAGTCACCAGGCTCATCTAGCACCTCAACGTTGGCATAGCCTGCTGTGAGAAAGCCTTCATCAAACAGGCGACTGCTAAGCAGCACCAAGTCAGCGGTGGGTGCCGGTTCTCTGTAGCCAGCCGTACAGCCAATAGCTTTAAACGGATTAACCAAAACGCGCTGCCTACCGCCCGTAAAGAGAAAAGCAGTGTGGCCGAGGGCTTTGATAGTCAAACCACCGCTTTGCTTAGTTTCTTGAGCTTGGAAGGCTTGGTAATTGGCCGAAAGTCCTAATCCCAAGGTACTGACAAAGGTTGCACTAGCGTATTTCAGGAGATGTCGCCGTTTCATAATGTCCTTGATGAATCAACTTTTCCATAGGTTTAATACATCGTGCCGCATGGCGTGTCATTTAGCACAGCTAAAATAGGCCAGTTCGTTCGGGCGGATTTAGCGATTTCTGTGCAAACCAAAAACTCTACATAAAAAGCCTACGTAAGCGCTAGCAAAAAGTTTTTCAGCAGTTCTTTTCCCGATTCGGTCAGCACACTTTCAGGGTGAAACTGTACGCCTTGAATGTGGGGGTAGGTGCGATGGCGAACGCCCATAATCGTGCCGTCATCAATCCACGCCGTAATTTCTAATACGTCCGGGCAAGTCTCTCGTTCTATGACAAGGCTGTGATAGCGGGTTGCCGTGAATGGATCAGCAAGGCCCGCAAAAACGCCAGTGTTGTTGTGATGTACGGGTGAGGTTTTGCCATGCATCAGCTCTTTGGCAGCAACCACGTTGCCACCATACACCTGGCCGATGCTTTGATGCCCTAAACAAACGCCGAGGATAGGAATTTCTGGCCCTAGTTCTTCAATGATTTGGAGTGAAATGCCCGCGTCGTTGGGTGTGCCGGGGCCGGGGGAAATGACGATCCCGGCGGGCTTTTTGGCTTTAATTTCAGCCAGGGTTATTTGATCGTTGCGCACGACTTCGACTTTGCGGGCAACGGCTAGGGTTTGACCTAGCTCACCGAGATACTGTACGAGATTGTAGGTAAAGCTGTCGTAGTTATCGATAACTAGGATCATGTGGGACAAGGATAGGCGGGCAGCTTGAGTGACGGAAGGTAGGACTTCTAGATCCAGATTTCTAGCTCCATCTAGATCCAATAGATATCCAAATTATCCCAGAGAGGTGGCACAAAAATGAGGGCGGCGATCAGTAAGGCAATGATCGCTGCCATTAAAACCGCGCCCGCTGCACAGTCTTTGGCTACCTTTGCGAGCTCGTGATAAGTCTGGCCAACAGTCAGATCAACGAGTGCTTCTAAGGCGGTGTTTAGGATTTCCATGACGAGCACTGCGCCGATGGTGAGATAGATAATGGCGCTTTCAACGGTCGTGACGTTTAGCGCCCAGCAGAGGACTATGGCGAGTACGCCAATGCCAGTATGGACTCTGAAATTACGCTGGGTTTGAAAGACGTAGGCAATCCCGGCTCCGGCATATTTGAAGCTGACTAGAAGGTTAGGGGCGACTTGCCAGGAGTGTCTTTCGGCTAAAGGCTTTTCGGTTAAGGGTCGGGTGACTTGATCGGTGACACTAGGACTGTCATGAGAAGACGGGCTATCAGGGGAAAACATATGCAGATTCTGCCTGTTGGCTTCTCGATAAGACTAAGGGCGATCGCTAAAAGCCGACTTAGTTTTAAACATTACCCAATTTTGATACCTGCGTCGCTGTTGGAGCGGATGGAATTGTGATCAAGCTGAGTAGCTGAGTTTGTTTCTCTAACATTCGGGTCAGGCTGTCATCGTCAGGATGATCCCACCCTAGCAGGTGAAGCAGACCGTGGGCCGCTAGCCATGCGACTTCTTGCGGTAGCGTGTGGCCACTGGTCGGTGCCTGACGGGCGGCGGTTTCGATAGAAATGATGATATCACCGAGCGCTAGTGGCTGCGCTTGAAGCAGGGCTTCCATCCCAGGCATGTCGGTTTCTAGGGCAGCAAAAGACAGCACGTCGGTGGGGATAGGCTGCTGGCGGTAGTCGCCGTTGAGCTGCTGAATTTCGGCGTCGTCGGTGAGGCGTAGGCTAACTTCGTAGGCACCGATGGGTGAAATTTGCGGGGCTAGTTCGCGCAGCCAAGTGGTGAGCCAAGTTTGGTATTGGTCAGGGGTGATGCTGGCTTGAGCGACCGCCCCGCCATCTACAAAAACCTCTACCTGCACAATCTCAGTCTCAACCGTAGCCATAACTCTTTTCTGCATAGCGCTATCGCGTCAGGTAGGCTAGGCCCACTAATAAGGTCAGCATCGCCACAGCAGATAGAAAAAAGTGATAGAGCGACGTCCCCCCTTTTTTGACCATGTTGCGCATAGCTAGCTTTACAAAGCTTGGGGGCGGCTCATCTACAGCAGACGGATTTGTTTTGGCTGCGGTCATTGTGGTCATCGGGGTGGTCGTTGTGGTCGGATCGGTGCTCATAGTTAAGTTAGGCGAATGGTTAAGTTAGGCAAATAGACGATGGTTGCTACTGTCAGCATGACAGATCTGGCGGGTGATCACGGCAAAAATCCACTCCTTCACTAGAGCGCACTTTCCGCAACAAGCTGATTTTCCTGACGCAGATACGCCTGAGTAAAGGCATCCAAATCCCCGTTCATCACATCCGATACAGCAGTGGTTTCGACATTCGTGCGCAGATCTTTGACCATCTGATACGGATGAAACACATAGTTGCGAATCTGGTTGCCCCAAGCGGCTTCTACCATATCACCGCGAATGTCGGCAATTTCTTGAGTGCGCTGCTCTTGAGCAATCACTAGCAGCTTAGATTTGAGCAAGGCCATCGCTTTTTCTTTGTTTTGAAGCTGCGATCGCTCCTGCGTACAGCGCACCGAAACTCCCGTCGGCAAATGCGTAATTCGCACCGCCGTCTCCACCTTATTCACATTTTGGCCGCCTGCTCCCCCTGATCGCGAGGTCTTCACCTCTAAGTCCTTATCCGGAATATCGAGCACCACATCTTTATCTAAAATCGGCATCACCTCAATGCCTGCAAAGCTCGTTTGGCGCTTGCCGTTGGCATTAAACGGCGAAATTCGCACTAGCCGATGCGTTCCCTTTTCACCTTTGAGATAGCCATAGGCGTAGCGCCCCTCAATTTCCATCGTGGCCGATTTTAGCCCCGCCTCATCGCCTTCCGACTTTTCCAGCAGGTTAAGGCGATAGCCATTTTGCTCACTCCAGCGGCTGTACATGCGCAATAGCATTTCGGCCCAATCTTGAGCATCGGTACCGCCCGCTCCGGCATTGATTGTCACCACCGCCCCCTCTTTGTCATAGGGCCCAGAGAGCAACTGCTGCAACTCCCACTGATCCAGCTCGCGGTTTAGCCGGGTAACGCTCGTTTCTGCTTCTAAGAGCAGCGCCTCGTCTTGCTCTAACTCCAGCAGCTCTAAAATCGCTCCAGCATCTTCTAAGCTAGTAATCCAGCCCTGCACCTGAGCGAGGTTGGATTTGTAATCGTTTAATTCTTGAAGCTGCTTTTGAGCATTTTCTTGATCATCCCAAAAGTCAGGCTGCGCCGAGAGCTGCTCTAGGTCGCTGATTTTGGCATTAAGCGCTGGTAAGTCAAAGATACTCCTGAGCTTTGCCCAGGCGTTCGGAGAGCAGTTCTAGTTCGCGCTTGAGGGTAGTGGTATCAAACATTAGGTTAATAGAAATCCACAAATTGAAAAGGGAGACTGAAGTTCATTCAATCTCCCCTTATGGTATCGCTTCACTGATTCACTCTAGTGTTCTAGTCTGGCGATTTAGTCTGATGATTTAGTCGAGCAGTTCAATTTGGCGAGCTAGTCGCGGCTGTTCATAGCAATCAGCAAGCGCAGAATAAACACAAACAGGTTGATGTAGGTCAAGTACATTGATAGCGCTGCCGGTAGCGCCTGATCGTCGGTGTAGGTGCGAGGTAAGACGAAAAAATCTACCACCGCAGCCCCAACAAAGAGCAGAACGCCGATGGCCGAAATCGCAATTTCAATGAAATTTGGGGCATAGACGCCGAAGAAGCTCAGGGCAAACTGACCGACAATCACTACCAGCAGCGCAATTATGCCAAGCTGGATGGTCTTCGTCAGGGCAAAACCGTCTTCTTCAGACAAATTAGAGCCAATCGGACGAGCCGCAATGAACGTCAGACCGCAAGCTAACGCCGCAAAGCCAACGCCTTGAATGCCAACGCCACTACTCTGCAACGCAACCGATACCAAACCACTGAGCGTATAGCCCGATAGCAGCCCGTAAGTCGCTAGTAAAGGCAACGCGGTCGCGTTATTGCCCTTCATGGCGACACTACGCGCGACGAAAAATAGGACTAGCTGGGCAATCATGGCCCCGAAAAAAGTCGGCATGAAGAGATCTGGATTAGTGCGCAGCACGTTCAGCCCACCGAAGGTTCCGGCTGCCGTCAACATCAGCCCGCCGCCGACAAAAGGCAGCGCGTTGGCAATTACATTGGGCCCAATCAGTGCTTGCCCTTTGGCATCTCGGATAGCTTGACGAAAGTTACTGGTATTGCTCATTTTGGATAAGCCTAAAAACACTATTGAAAAGACTATGACACAGCTATTGAGGGAAATGACTCATCTAGCTGTAACTATCTGCAATTCAAAGTGTAATGAATCTGCTCACGCTTGGCGATGGCGGCGCGATTACGGATTCCCTCATTAATAAGAAATAGGAAAAAACGAAGACAAAGGCAGCAGCGCAGGTCATCTAAAAAAAATGCAAATTCCCGTAGAAGTTCGGGGCGAAAAAATGAGTGTTTTTATCTGAGAAGGGAACTTGTAATGTGCGCAAAAGCAAATTGATTGCAAACTGGATTTATTCAGGATATCTACGGACTTAAGTGCCTATAAGCACTGACTTAAGAAGCTTTTTTAATCGCTCGAAGGCTGTGTCATTTCGATTGCTATGCGTGTATCCGCTTAAGCATACTGGCAGCATTTCTAGGGACTACCGTGTTTCAACGATGGTGAGCTAAGGGCCTCTTTCCGAGAATGAATTTAATTCACGCAGCACCGCTTCAACGCAATCATTCTTGCATTCAATATGGCTTCTTCAAAATCGGCACAACTTCGCTCCCGTGGCATGGAATTGCTCATGCAGTATAAGCAGGATCGTTCGGTCAGGCTTCGCAATCAGTTGGTTAGGCTAAATGCTGGGTTGGTTCGTAAGATTACTCACCGAGTGAGTCACCAGTGTGCTGAGCCGTATGAGGATCTTGAGCAAATTGGTCATATTGGCTTGATCCGCTCAATCGAGCGCTTCGATCCGGGTCAGGGCTGCGCGTTTAGCTCATTTGCGGTGCCTTACATTCGGGGAGAAATGCTGCATTTTTTACGCGATCGCGGCACTACTGTCAAAATTCCCCGTCGCTGGCAGGACTTACAAAAAGAAGGCCAAAAACGTCAGGCTGAGTTGATTCGTGAGTTTGGTCGGCAGCCGACTGATATTGAAATGGCGGAAGCGGTTGATGTTTCTGTGCAGGAGTGGCGTCAGGTTAAGCTAGCGAACAAAAATCGGATGCCGCTCAGCTTAGATGCGACCGTTTGCCATCAGATTGATTCTAGTATTACGCTGGGCGACACGTTGCCGGACGTTCACTACATGCTGCTGCAAGGCTTAGAAGAAGATCGTCAGCAAATTCAAAGAGCGATGAATCAGCTCGAAGAAAAAACGCGCTCTGCAATTGAGTTTGTTTTCTTCAAAGGGCTTTCGCGCAAAGAAGTTGCTGAGCGCATTGGTGTTAGCCCGATGACAGTGACTCGCCGAATTCAGCGCGGCGTGGAGCAAATGGTGGAGTATCTACAGCCGCCTGCCAGTTTGCAAACTGACCCCTAAGCGATCGCTGCCATCCACGCTTTTAGAATCTCACAATTCAGATCTCCATAGTTTAAATCTCCTAAGTGAACACAGTCGGTGTGATTAAAGTCTTAATCGCATCGACTTTTTTTGGCTAATTTCTTGAGCTAATTTCTGGGATTAGTTTTTGACTCAACTGACCCCTAATTGGCCATTGGAGAGAAAGACACGATTCCTGTAACAGATTAAGCTTTAATGCATACCTGCAAATTGCATCAGCCCAACGCATCAGGAGATAATTATGGTCACTGCCGAAGCGACTGCTGTGAGTTACGATCAAGCACCCAAAGAAGCACCCAAAGAAGTCTCTCCGTTGGTTTCAGAAATCGTGACCAAACTTCCTGACGATAAATTTCATCAGCTGCAAGCCCATCTAGTGGATCGCTGGCGATCAATTGATACATTTGATGGCAGTCCTCGGCAAATTTTGGTGGTGCCGTCGCTGAGTTTGGATCAAGCTGAGCTAATGAAAATAGAAGGGGTGCATCATTATGAAGAGCGGCTGCTGTTTGCGCTGATTCGGCTACGCAACCCTGAAACTCGGCTGATCTATGTGACGTCTCAGCCGCTGCACCCTAGCATTGTGGATTATTATTTAGAGCTGCTGCCGGGGATTCCGAGTTCTCATGCGCGCGATCGCCTCGATCTTTTCGCCACTTACGACTCATCACTTCGGCCTCTGACCCAAAAAATCTTAGACCGTCCTCGGCTCATTCAGCGCATCAAGGCCAAAATCAAGCCTGACGAAGCCTACATGACTTGCTACAACTCCACAGAGTTAGAGCGAAGCTTAGCCTTGGCGCTAGAGTTACCGATGCTGGCCGTCGATCCAGATTTACTATATTGGGGCACAAAAAGCGGCAGCCGTCAGATTTTTGCCGAATGCGGCTTGCCGTTGCCCGATGGCAGTCAGCTTACCTATAGCGCGGCTGAACTAGCAGAATTCACAGCGGCTTTGTGGGAGCGTCAGCCGACGCTTCAGCGCATCGTGATTAAGCTTAATGAAGGGTTTTCAGGTGAAGGTAACGCTTTGTTTTCACTTGAAAGCTTGGCAGAAGTGGCACCCAATAAAGCCAGTCACGATGAACGAGTCGTAGCTATTCAAGCCGCTTGGCCGACTCTGCGGTTTCAGTGTCAAACCGAGACTTGGACGTCGTTTGAGAAAAAAATTGGGGAGTTGGGCGCGATCGCTGAAGCTTTCATCGAAGGCGATCTCAAATATTCTCCCAGCGTCCAAGGCCGGGTTAATCCCAACGGCGAGGTCGAAATTCTCTCCACCCACGATCAGGTACTTGGTGGCCCCGATGGTCAGATTTTTTTGGGCTGCACCTTTCCGGCTGACGATGCCTACCGGATGGCGCTACAAGAAATGGGCCGCAAAGTCGGCGAAAACCTAGCGGCTAAAGGCGCACTAGAGCGCTATAGCGTTGATTTTATTGCCGTGCATCAGCCCGAAGTTACCGCCCAGCCTTGGCAGCTTCACGCAATTGAAATAAACCTACGCAAAGGTGGCACAACTCACCCATTTATGGCGCTAAAGCTATTGACTAACGGCACCTACAGCCGTGAAGACGGCAAATTTTACACCAAAAAAGGCCAAGCCAAATACTACCGAGCTTCTGACAACCTGCAAAAAGACGCCTACAAAGGCTTACTGCCTAACGATTTGATGGATATCATCATGGGTGAACAACTGCACTTCAATTCAATTGATGGCGTCGGCGTAGTCTTTCATCTCATGGGCTGCTTAAGCGAGTACGGCAAGCTTGGGCTTACCTGCATTGGTAATACCCTCTCTGAAGCCGAAGCCATTTATGAACAGGTGGTGGCGGCCTTAGATAGAGCAACCTCATAGGAATAAAATAGAAACGAATTCCTAATCTTGCCCTTGACCCTTGATAGCTCTAGCAATTTCGCGAGTATCTTGTTTTTTCTTTAGACTTTCGCGTTTATCGTGCAGCTTTTTACCTCGACCCAAAGCAATCACAACCTTGACTCGACCGTCTTTAAAGTACATTTTCAAAGGCACTAAGGTCAGCCCTTTTTGCTCTGTTTGGCCGATCAGCTTGCGAATTTCTTGCTTGTGCAAAAGCAGCTTACGCACTCGCCGAGGCTCGTGGTTATAGACCAAATTGGTCATGCTGTGGGGAGAAATATGCACATTGTGCAGCCAGACTTCTCCGCGCTTAACATTGGCGAATCCGTCGCGCAAGTTCACTTTGCCCTCACGAATAGACTTAACCTCAGTGCCCAACAAAGCAATGCCTGCTTCGTAGGTGTCTAAAATTTCGTATTGATAGCGGGCTTGGCGATTATCAGCCGCGATTTTGATGCCGCCGCTACTGCTAGCTTTACTGGAATTGGCCATAGTGAACGTTAAGAAACTGGTACAAAATAGTCTAAAGTCTTGCCCTTACTCTCACCCTAACTCATTGCATCCGTCTCGATTAAACACTGCCGATTGTAAATCTGCCAATTGTAAATCACTGGTCACTAGGCACCATTCATGCAGTTCATAGGCGACGCAGTGATTAGCAATCAGTGGGTCAGCTTCAACAACCGCTTTGGCTGCTGCCATTGACTCAGCTCTGAAAATCAGCATTCCACCGCCGCGCTCGGCCCAATATCCGCTGTGGGCCTGATGTCCATTTTTGTTCAAGCTGTTAACGTAGGCAACGTGAGCAGGTACAAACTTGTCGAATCGAGGCTTATCGACAATCCCACGTTCAATTTTGACAAACCATGCCATTTACGGATCCTGCCCTGAGTCTTGTTCTAAGTTCTGACCTTAATGCCTGCTACCGCTTAGCAACGCCTTCTATCAGATTATTCTATGAGTCGTGAAAAATCTTTGGAACTTAACGAAAAATCGGATTCAATGCCTAGGGCAGCTGATTCTACTGACTTAAGGCGATTTTTTATAGCGTTGCTGCCGCCTGATCCGGTGCAAGTGAAAGCCAATGAAGTAAAAGGCATTATGCGCGATCAGTATGCAAGCAAGGCGGCTTTTCGCTCACCTCCGCATGTGACGCTGCTAGCGCCGTTTGAGTGGCCGATTGATGATTTGCCTCGGCTCGCGAGGACGCTGGGCGAATTTGCGGCAAGTCAGTCGGCTGCGCCGATGACGTTAGATGGGTTTGGGGCATTTGCGCCGCATGTGATTTATATCAATGTGGTGAAGAGCTTGAGACTGATGGCTATTCAGCCTGACCTGCTGAATTATTTGGAGCGGGAGATTGGGTTGGTGAGTGAGCGCGATCGCAATCGTGCCTTTGTCCCCCACCTTACCGTTGCCTTTCGCGATCTCAAACCCAACATGTTTCGCAAAGCCTGGTCAGTGTTTCAGCACCAAGAAATTCACTTTGACTTCACAGTCCATCAACTTACCTTGCTTACCCACACCGGCAAACTCTGGACAGTCAAAGAGCACTACGACTTTGCAAACTCTGACTCGTAGACAATTGAAATCATCTACCAAAGCGTCTTGATAGATTGCCAAAGCAATCAATTGAAGAGCTTCTAGCGCCTGCTCAAACGCCCGCATAGCCGGCTGGCAATTGATTCTCGATATCTGAATAGGTAAACCCACATTCCGCCCTTTGAAGTGTCACACTCAGGTATTAATGATAGAGCCCTGTTTTGGAAAGACTTTCATGGCTTAGCAGTTCAAATGAACTAAGTCATAAAAATTCTCAATTAAGGTTAACTATTGAGAACCAT
>JBGTIK010000313.1:0-7079 GCA_041745715.1 Phormidesmis sp. | reverse complement strand
GGTTTTTGACCACTATCGTATCGGTATTTTCTGCGTTGGCGAAGCCTTTCCCCATGAAAATCGCTTTCCCCTATATGCGCTTCACTAGCATCATCTGCCATTATTCTCAATGTGACAATTCAAAGGGCGGAATGTAGGTTCTAAGCAACCGGCGAGTGAGTATGTGCTCAATGCCTATGCCGGGGTGGCAATGGTGTCACTGTCTTTGGCCAAAATAGAAGCCAATGCCGCTGAGCGCAATCGCTTACTTGATCAAGCTTCAGCGGCTTATTTGAAGGTGATTGACCAAGCGCCTAGTGATTTTAATGCCAATGCGTTAGGGCAAAACTGGCTGTGGATAGGTAGGGCGATCGCCGATTGGAGCGATACCAAAACTGAGCTCAGCCAACCGCTTTAAAGCAGCTATCGCTGAATTGAGTCGCGGCGCTTAATGGGTTCGCCCTTCAGGCAGGTAAGACATTATCCAGCAGCGCTCAATGTAGTGCACTTTTTGGATATTCCAAAACTTTTTGGGATTGATCACGAGCGGGCGATCGCGCTGCCCAACCGGCTGGCGCAAATACTGCCATAGCGGAAAAGTAGCGGTAGGATTAGCAAAGATCATAGCGTTTATACAGACAACGAGTTGGTAGGAAGATAAAGCGGTTATCAAGTAGCCATCAGGCGGCCATCAGGTGGCGGGCTTACCTACCAATGATTGTCAATATGTCTAATTTTCTCCCTCCGTAAAACCACCTCAGTTAGCTCAGTGACTAGATGGGCGGCTGGTGAGAGCCCGGATTATTCAGCATATTTTCGGCCAGTATCCGCGTATTCTCGGCAGTACGATTCTTTACCGCTTAGCGACATGAACCCTTTGGCTAATTTCAGCTCATCTACCCTCGCGATCAATTGGCAGCACTTTGCTGATAGCCTGGGCCCCATTGAAACGATCCTAGATGCCAATCAAGTCGCTAAGCTCTCCAAGGATTACTATCACTTCAGTCCAATTTTGGCCGCACAGCTTGACACCAAAGTGGGTGACGTAGTGGTTCGGCCCAAAACAGAAGCCGAAGTTCTGCAAGTTGCGCAAGCCTGCGTTTTGGCTAAAGTGCCGCTGACTATCCGAGGGGCAGGCACTGGCAACTATGGTCAGGCTATTCCCTTAGCGGGCGGTGTGATTTTGGATCTCAGTGCCATGAACGCGATTAAGTGGGTCAAACCCGGCAGGGCTTGCGTTGAGCCCGGCGCAAAACTCGCCGCCATTGACCGAATCGCTCGCCCGCAGGGGTGGGAAATTCGCATGGCTCCTTCTACTTACCGCACGGCCACTATTGGCGGCTTTATTGGCGGTGGTAGCGGCGGCATCGGCTCAATTATGTACGGCCAACTGGCTGATCGGGGCAACCTGCAAGCCGTTCGCGTGGTCACCTTAGAATCAACCCCGCGTGTGTTAGAACTCCGCGCTGACGACGTGCAAAAGGTAAATCATGCTTACGGCACTAACGGCATTATCACCGAACTCGAAATTCCGCTCGGCCCTGCTTACCCTTGGGCTGAAGTGATTGTTGTTTTTGATGACTTTATGGGTGCAGCCCGCTTTGGCCAAGCCCTAGGCGAGGCTGACGGCATTATCAAAAAGCTGATTAGCATTCATGCTTGGCCCATTCCTAGCTACTTTACGGCGCTGCAAGCATCGCTGCCGAAAGGAAAAGCAGCCGCTTTACTGATGGTTTCGGAAGCTGATTTAGTGGCGTTAGGGGCATTGGTGAGTGAATATGGCGGCATTATTACAGCTCAAAAAAGTGCTGAGGCGAGTAGTAAGGGGGCAGCGATCGCTGAATTCACCTGGAACCACACCACGCTCCATGCCCGCAATGCCGACGAAAGCTGGACCTATTTACAGACGCTGTTTCCCTACGACCCTAGCCTAGAACTCCTGCAACATATGTTTGAGCACTTCGGCAGTGAAGTAGTCATGCATCTGGAATACATCCGTGTGCAGGGCAAAGTTCTCCCAGCAGCTTTGCAGCTTGTCCGCTACTCCACGGCTGAACGGCTGAGCGAAATTATCCGCTATCACGAGCAGAAAGGCGCTTTTATTGCTAACCCTCATACGTATGTATTAGAAGATGGCGGACGCAAAACGGTAGATCACAATCAGCTCAGCTTTAAAGAGCTAGTCGATCCATATGGGCTGTTGAACCCTGGCAAAATGAGGGGATGGTTAGAGCGCGATGCCGCAGCAGCGGGCTCTCTCTAAATCTGTGTCTGTACGGATGGTGGCAGCTAGCCTCTTAACGCGCCAATGGGTACTCTGAAGCCAACGAGCCGCTGAAAGAAGCGATTTATGCTACGGTGCTCGTTTTTTGCTCTAATTGCCACAAAAATTGCCGCCAAAGTGGCTAAGTGCTATGCAGCTAAATGTCACCCGCTCATACACCTTGTCGAACAAGGTTTTAGCCGCTGTTAGCACCACGTTTTTAGTGCTATTTTTGGGTCAATATAGCATTGCCCGCTATATTATTTCGCGTAGCTACACCCAGCTAGAACAGGAAAAAGCGCTTACCAACATCGAACGATTGCAAGAATCGGTGACAAAAGAAGTTGAAGAACTAACCGCTGTTTCGAATGATTGGGGCTGGTGGAACGCAACTTACGAGTATGCACAGGATAGAAATTTAGCTTATGAGCAGGAGAACTTACAGTACGATCCTATTTCTAGATTGGCGCTAGATTTTTTGGTGATTTTAGATGCTGAGAACCAGCCAGTGTTTGCCAGTTTTCTGGATGCGGGCAGCGAATCGCTTTATCCCCTAACGCCTAAAATGCTAGCTGATCTAAAGCTTCAGACAGATCAAGTAATCTCTGATCCGCAAAAGATAACTGCATCTGGGCTAGTGTTGCTAGATCGTACGCCGAGCCTTTTATCAATCAGCAAAATCCTAAAAGGTGATAAAACTGGCCCTGCTGTAGGGACGCTGGTGATGGGTAGATGGGTAGATGACGAAAAGCTAGCGGCGTTTTCCGATACGACTCGACAGCCCATTCAGGCATTTTTAGCGAGTAGCCATGGTTTGCCAGCGGATGCTATTCGGGCAATCGAGCAAATGACTCAGACTCAAGCCGCGACGAATGTACAAGTCATTGATGAAGCCCAAATAGCTGGCTATGCGCTGATTTCTGATATGGATCGCCATCCCCAACTGCTTTTGCAGACCCAGATGATGCGCGATATCTATCAGAAAGGAAAAACGAGTCTTCATTATTTTTTGGCCTCAACAGTTGTGATTGGCTTAGTTTTTTGCTTGCTGACGCTGGTACTGCTCCGTAAGCTTGTGCTTTCTCGGCTGGAAAGCCTTAGTTTGCAGGTAAGCCAGATAGGTAATAGCCCATCTGAAGAGAGTCAGCGCGATCGCTGCATTCATCTATCCGGTCAAGACGAGCTTTCAGATCTGGCAGGGACAATTAATCACACCTTCAATCAGTTGAGTCAGCGCACTCAGGAATTGAAGCTGTCTAAGCAAGTAGCAGAAGAAGCCAAGGCGATCGCCGATAGAGCCAACCAGGCCAAAAGCTCATTTCTGGCGAACATGAGCCATGAGCTCAGAACCCCGCTTAACGCCATTTTAGGCTTTGCTCAGCTGCTCACAAAAGAGCGCACGCTCACTGACTATCAGCGTGAAAAAATCAGCATCATCAACCGCAGCGGTGAACACCTGCTCAGCTTGATCAACGATGTGCTCGATATGTCCAAAATCGAATCGGGCCGCATCGATCTGGTGCTGAGCAGCTTTGATCTTTATCATTTGTTAGAAAGCTTAGAAGACATGCTTCAGCTTAAGGCCCAGGCTAAGGGCATTGAGCTAATCGTGGAGGTCGATGAAAGCCTAGCGCGCTACGTCTACGCAGATGAGCGTAAGCTGCGGCAGATTTTGCTAAATTTGCTTAGCAACGCGATTAAATTTACACAAATAGGCTCAGTTACGCTAAGGGTCAGCAAATCCGCCCTCTATCCAGCTAAGAATCAGCTAGCTGGCCAGAATGCTCAGAACTGGAAGGTTCAGTGCCAGGATGCTCAAAGTGACCGGAATGACCAGAGCGATCTTTCAGCCTTGAAAAAACAGCGGCTGCTGTTTGCCGTTATTGATACCGGCGCGGGCATTTCTGCTCAAGAACTCACGCAGGTGTTTCAGCTATTTGTGCAAACCGATTCGGGCAGGCAGTCTCAAGAAGGCACTGGTTTGGGATTACCTATCAGCCGTAAGTTTGTTGAACTGATGGCAGGTGATCTGTCTGTAACCAGCCAGATTGGGAAGGGCTCTACCTTTTCATTTGATATTGTTGTTGAGCTAGCAGATGCCACCGCTACGAGTCCGATTATTTCTGATCGCCAGGTGGTAGGGCTAGCGCCTAATCAGCCGAGCTATCGCATTTTGGTTGTTGATGATCATCTTTTCAATCGTCAGTTAGTGCAAGAGTTGCTTATGCCCATTGGCTTTGAACTTCAAGAAGCTGAAAATGGGCAGCAGGCCATTGAAATTTGGGAAGCTTGGCAACCTGATTTGATTTGGATGGATATTCAGATGCCAGTGCTCAATGGCTATGAGGCCGCCCGACAGATCAAGCAGCGGCTAAAAGCGACAGCCCAGCGCTCAGCAACCACGCCATCGACTAAAATTATTGCCCTGACGGCCAGTGCCCTAGAAGAAGAGAGAATTAATGTATTAGCCGCTGGCTGTGATGACTTGATGCGCAAGCCGTTTCAGCAGGCAGCGCTGTTCGCTAAAATGGCAGAGCATTTGGGCGTTTGCTACCGGTATGAGGAAATAGCGCCTGCTCAGGCTGCTAAACCTATGGTAGCGTCAGCCGATCTAACGGTCGCAATGATGGCCATGTCGCGCGCTTGGCGCGAGTGGCTTTATCAGGCAGCCTCGCAGCTTAAGGGAAAAACCGTTCTAGCACTGATTGCTGACATCCCTGAACCTTACGCTTATTTACAGCAGGCGATCGCCACAAAAGTCAGCAATTTTGATCAAATTGAGGCGATCGCTGAAGCTACGCTCACAGATATGCCCGCAGATATGCCCGCAGCTTCCGTGCTGCCCTGTGACAACCATACTCTCTAGCTCGACCGTGCACCCGTTAAACAACGATGTATTGAATGCTCAAGCTTCCCAAAAAACTTTTGTAGCACAGCGACCATGACCTACTCAACGGCACAGCCCCAACCGACTCATCATCTGGATTTCTCAGCGGGGCTGTCTTTACCAACCAAGGCATTTAATCACGCGGCGACCGTTTTAATCGTCGATGACTCGCCCGATAACTTACGGGTGCTCTCAGATACGCTATCGCAGTCAAACTACGACATTCGCTGCGCCAAAAATGGCACGATGGCACTCAAAGTTCTGGCTTTGAATTTACCTAGCAGCAGCGCCACGGCTGAATTGCCCGATCTGATCTTGCTAGATATTCAAATGCCAGATATTGATGGCTATGAGGTCTGTGCGCGTCCCAAAGCCGATGCCCGGACACAGCACGCACATTCCCATTATTTTCATTAGCGCCCTTGATGCCGCTTTAGATAAAGTTAAAGCTTTTTCAGTCGGCGGTGTGGACTATATTACTAAGCCTTTCCAGATGGAGGAGGTGATTGTGCGGGTGCAAAACCAGCTCAACCTTCAGGCCACCAAAGCCCAGCTAGCCCAAGCTGAAAAGATGGCCAGCTTGGGACAGCTAGTGGCAGGCATTGCTCATGAAATCAACAATCCTGTCGGGTTCGTGCAGGGCAATATAGATTACTTGAACAACTATGTACAAGATTTGCTTGAGCTGTTAGAGGCTTATCAGCAACAGTATCCTGAACCGCCTGAGGTGATTCGAGTGATCGCGGCTGACATCGATTTGCCTTACATCCAAGCAGACTTACCTAACATCGTCAAATCCATGACGCTAGGCACCGATCGCATTGCCAGCATCGTCAAATCGCTGCGAAACTTCTCTCGACTAGACGAATCCGAACATAAGCCAGCCGATATTCACGAGGGCATTGACGGCACACTGCTAATTTTAGAAAGCCGCCTCAAAGCCAACGGCCCTTATCCGAGAATTGAAGTGATCAGGCAATATCAGGACATGCCGCCTGTACTTTGCTACCCCGGATCGCTCAATCAGGTTTTATGAACTTGATTGCTAATGCAATTGATGCGATTGAAGTAAACAACAAGCGCTTACCGATGACGATCAGGCCAGCTATCAGCCTCAGATCACCATTCAAACAGAGCAAACCGAACCAGCTGTGATCGTTCGTATTCAAGACAATGGCCACGGCATGGAAGAATCTGTTAAAGCTCGATTGTTCAATCCTTTTTTTACCACCAAGCCAATGGGTAAAGGCACTGGGCTAGGCTTAGCCATTAGCTACCAGATTATTCACGAAAAGCATCACGGTCAGCTTACTTGCCAGTCTCAAGTTGGCGTCGGCACAGAATTTGTCATAGCCCTGCCGCTTCATCCAGACCCTAGTCAAACATTTTGAGATGAATGCGATCGTTCTCGCTTGTTCTCGCTTATAGAGCGAGAACAAACCTCATGCTATATCTGGAATTTGCTCTCAAAACTGTGTAGAGTACAGTCTCAGAAATTTGCTATACGAGGAATTCGCTTTGGTGAGACGTGTAATTTATGGGCTCAGCGCTTTAATCTTCAGCAGTGCGATCGCGGCGACTGTCCACGCTGCCCACGCTGCCAACAGCGCCATCTCTAAACCCGTTTCGCAAATAGCTCAGCAGACAGCCCCGCAGACAGCTCAAACTGACTTCACACAGCATTTTCAAACCCTCGGCGTAGAAGGCTCAATTCTTATTTACGACCAAAACCAAGATCGAGCCTACCAATACAACCCTGACCGCAACCATACCCAGTTTCTGCCCGCTTCTACCTTCAAAATTCTCAATTCCCTAATTGCGCTGGAAACAGGTGTTATTCCCAACGATATTGCCGTTTTTACCTGGGATGGCATTGAAAGATCCGACATTCCGCACTTCCAATTGGCACATTGGGTATTTAAACGAAGCAATAAGAATCACAGCCATTTT
>JBGTIK010000312.1:0-9517 GCA_041745715.1 Phormidesmis sp. | reverse complement strand
AAAAAATAAGTTGAACATCTTCTTATGCTCTCGCAACTAATAGAGTTGTTCTAGATTGTGGAAGCCATTGCTAAATCGTCTTTTGAGACAAAGGTAATTTCAGATTGAACAACTTAAAAAACAAATATTAGTCCAAGTTATTTTTGCTTGGCTCCTTAAGTGGCGTCACTTTCAACCAGACCTGATCTTGCTGAATGTGCGCTGGTATCTGCGCTATGGCCTGAGCTACCGCGATTTGGAGGAAATGATGCTGGAGCGCGGCATCCAGGTGGATCACACAACGATCTACCGCTGGGTGCAAGCCTATAGCCCGGAGCTGGACAAGCGCTGTCGCCCGTATCTTAAGCCCACCCATGACTCGTGGCGGGTGGATGAAACTTACATCAAAATAAAAGGGGTGTGGAAATACCTCTATCGAGCCGTCGATTCAGCGGGCAGTACGCTGGACTTTTTGCTCAGCGCCAAGCGCGATGCCAAAGTCGCCAAACGCTTTCTCAAAAAGGTGCTCAACGCACCACATACCGTAGAACCCAGGGTCATCACTGTCGACAAGAATGCGGCCTATCCGCCTGCCATCGAAGCATTGAAAGCAGACGAGTCCCTGCCGAAAACAGCAAAAACCCGGCAGAGCAAGTACCTAAACAATACTGTGGAGCAAGACCATCGGTTTATCAAACGGCGTGTCAAGCCAGGACTGGGATTCGGCTCCTTCAATACGGCTAGACGGACGCTCAAGGGATATGAGTCGATGAACATGATTCGAAAAGGTCAGATCAAAGGCGCTGACAGAGGCGATGTCATGGAACAGATCTCCTTCATCACCCAAATCTTTGGAATCGCTGCGTAATAGAGAGGGTATGAATAGAGTTTTCTATCCCCGATATTTTTTTGCAACAGAACCCAATTCCTTACGAATATCCATAGTGACCTCATCAAGTACATCGTTATGTTAAAAATTATAACATTGTATTTACTTTTCTTGACAAAATCATTCTCTGTAGATAAACTAGTATAATTGCTTACTCGTGAGGTAGTCCCCGTCAGAGTATCCAACGCTACGGGTGTAGCAGCTAGGGCTGAAAAACGATTGAGGAATGGCAATTGGTAGCTGCTTGGCTAACTAAATCCGACCGTTTTTAATAGATAGTGGCGTAGCGGTACAGGCGTGTCTTGAGCAAACGGCATTTGGTGATTGGTGATAGATATAATCTACAATCACCAAAATTTATTTCAACTCACAGCGATCGCACCAGTGCAAAATGTTCTTCAAAAACCTACGGAGAGAAGGCTGTATCGCTAAATGCACCAGTGCAAGTGCCACCGCTCAATAGCCTGCCGGATACCGAAAAGCACAGATCACATCATCTACCTTCTGAGCCACATTCAAAAGTTCCCTCTCTCGCCAGCGCTTGCCTAGAATCTGCAATCCGATAGGTAAGCCGTTTTGAGTTTGTCCCATTGGAATAACGACAGTAGGATGCCTAATTTCCGCAGAGCAGCTTCACCTTGCGTGGATTCTCGCCAAGTAAAGGTAAGAGAATTTTGCACGGCGCTCCCAGTCGTTGAGTTTTCAAGCGTGGGATTGAAAGTTTTATTATCAGCCCTCTACGAGGACGTTAAACTAAAAACTGTAATCCGCAAAGCGTCAGAAGACGAGTCAATGGTTGGGTTGACTTTACATTCGCTGCGTCAAAGAGAGGCAATAAAAAAGGTTGGCTGAGGTTTCTATTGTTATCCCTACACTGAACGAAGGCAAGTGTTTAGCCAGATCGCTTCGCTACTTAACGATATTAGACCCACCGGCCCAAGAGATCATCGTCGTTGATGGAGGAAGTACCGATAATACGGTTTTGTTGGCACAGCAAGCAGGCGTTACTGTTATTCACAGTGATCAGTCGGGGCGATCGCTTCAAATGAATCTAGGTGCTAAGCAAGCAAGCGGAGATATTCTTTGCTTTCTACATGGCGATACCTTAGTTCCAGATGACTTAGTTGCCGTGGTCACAGCGACCTTGGCCGACCCTAAAGTTGCCTGTGGTGGCTTCATCTCAATCATGACGGGCCAAACTACTTGCTGGGGAACCTCGCTACACAACAGCCTAAAAACCTATTACGCCCCACTCCTATTTCGGCCCCGGCTGTTTTTTCAAAAAGGAATGCGGCTCCTCTTTGGCGATCAGGTGATGTTTTGTCGGCGGCAGGACTTCTTAGACTGCGGTGGTTTTGACAGTTCGCTCTCTATTATGGAAGAAGCCGATTTATGCCTGAAGCTCTCTCAAAAAGGAAGAATTCGTCAGGTAAACCGCATTGTTCAATCTTCCGACCGCCGGGTTGCCAAATGGGGCTCGCTCAAGGCTAATTTTATCTACTTGTCCATTGGCTTTTTATGGGGCATAGGTGTGTCCGATAAAACCCTGAAGCGTTTTTATGACGACGTGCGTTGATTCAGGCTCCAGCTATAGGGAAGATAATCTATGTCAGCAGTTTGAGGAATGCTGGTATCAGAGAGATAGCGCTGAATGTATTCGGGGATTGAGGCAGACTGCGTGAGAAAGTCTTTTTTGTACCATTTGAAGATTTTGCTGCAATGTAGGACGTTGTTAGTTTTATCGTATCTAACTTTGTTGGGATGGCGAATAAAGCGCTGGGCGTCTTCTTGTAGCTGGGCGGGCAGGTGTTCCGGTAGGTAGGCATTAGCGCGTAATAAAGGACAGCCTTCAGAAGCACACACTAAGGCAAAGTGCATATGGGGTTCGTGATAGCGATCGCTCAAAATCCCATGCTCAATGCCATCCAGACTTAAGGGCCGACCGTTGAGCGTGTAAACCGTTTTCTTAAAGAACAAAAGAAAGCTAATCCAGTTAGGAATGCCTAAAACCGTTGGGCGAATCGAGTCTATCGGATACTTCTGAAGCACCTGCCGAACCGCCAGCGCGTTATAGAGATTGATCAGGAAGGCGATCGCGCTATCTCTATCCAGCACCTCAATATCCACAGTGCTCACATCAGCTAACCACCGATCTAATGCCTCAGCCGACTCAGTTTGCCAGCGCGCATAGTCCACCGCCCCATCTTTTACATATTCTCGCAGCATTCGATCCCATGGCATAAAATCAATCAAAGCAAATATCCTTTTACAAGCGTCTCTCCCTTATTATTCATGACTTGGCCTGCCGCTGCTGTCTACCATTCGTTGCGATCGCTAGCTTGGAAAGGCGTAAAAAGCTGGGTACGACGCAGTTTTTCATCAGTGCCTATGATCTCTACCGCAGAGCTGGCAGACCTGCTGCAACAGGAGAGCGCTGAGCCGCTGCTAATAGATGCGCGATCGCTAGAAGAATATCAGGTCAGCCACTTACTCCATGCGCATCGAGCCAAAACCCTTACTGAAGCTGAGACGCTCATTCAGCAGGCAGGTATCATTGAGCAAACCGCTGAGCAAACGCCCATCGTGGTTTACTGCTCCATCGGCTATCGGTCGGGGCGGCTAGGCAAAGCGCTTCAGGACGCGGGCTATCGGGTGAGGAACTTAGAAGGGTCTATTTTTCAGTGGGCTAATGAGGGGCGATCACTCATCACCGCTAATTTATCAGCCAATCCATCAGCCAATTCATCAGCCAGTCACTCAACCCAACAAGTCCATCCTTACAGCAGACTCTGGGGACTCCTTCTAGATCCTACCGTGCCGAAATTAAATTAACTTTTCCTCTGGCTATCCTTTAGGGCATACCACAAGGGCAAATCTTCTGGACGATCAACGTCTGATAGGGGGCTGAGTAAAGCAACCGAGAGACCGTTATGGGCTGCGATCGCTCGCGTTTTTTCCAGCACCTGATCCGTACTCCAGGGAATATTTTCAAACAAACAGGGATAAGGCTGACTGAGCCCGATTAAATAGTAGCCGCCGTCTACCGCTGGCCCCAGCACGACATCATGAGACTTTAATAAAGTTAGCGCCTGCACAATTTTTTCCGCATCTAAACTAGGACAGTCGCTGCCCACCACCACAATTTGATGCAGCCCACTAGCAAATCCCTGCTGTAACGCAAACGTCAGGCGATCGCCCAAGTCTCCTTCACACTGCCGAACCAGCCGAGGAACCCGCGAGCATTCATTAGTCAGCCAGCCTAGCATTTGCTGCGCAGACCCGCCCGTAAAATGAACCTGTAGCGCCAGCGACTGGGTTAAATAAAGCGCCTGAAAGCGATTGAGCAAATGCTCTGTCATCTGCCTTTGCACCGCAGCAGCGCCCGCCGCCCCTAGCGTGGCAATGAGCCTGGTTTTAGTTTGTCCCGGCTGAGGAAACCGGGTAAACAAAAAAAGGCAAGCGTTCGCAGCAGAAACAGTCAGCGTCGAAATACTCATTTTTTACACTCACTTTTTCTAAAGAGAACAGCGTTCTCTCTACTCTGACACGCCGAGAAATATTCTTTTATATCGATGGGAGGATTAAACTCATCGGTAGTGCATTTTAGTAAAGGACCTAAAGGGGTGATACAACGGCTAGAGCGTAGCGGGGGCTGAGAGCGGGTTTGATAACGTTGGATAATTCGATTGGACACTGCTGGCTTTCCCTTTTTGTAGTTAGGTTGCCATCTAGTGTCTTTTCTTTGTCTTTTGCTTGTCTGTCGCGACAGACATATGGCTGTCGCGTGGCGCTCTCGGTGCGCCTTTCTCAGTGTCGCCTAATAAACCAGCTACTCTTCTATTTTAGGTGCAAAAAATTCTTGCCCCATCTGGCGGAGCGTAAGCCTCTCCACGGTTCCTACTTCAGAGAGAGAAAAAGTTACTGTGATATCAACTACTTCTGCAAAAAAGTCTGTCTCTGAAGTGGGGTAGAGCACAAAAGAGTTTTGACCCGTGGCCTGAGCCGTTAGCTCACCGTCTTTTACTCGGATAATGAGCTGCATTTCAGGCAAGAGCTGGTAGGTGCCCACGTACTTTTCATAAATTGATGGCTCAAGGGTAATCGCTTCGGGCTGCATTGGGATTTCGTAGGGTTCGCTAAAGGTGATCGCTGCTAAATCTTTCACAATTCGACTCGAAAGAGCCGTCTCAAAATTAGACAAAGCCACAATCGACAGCGCTTCGCCTGGATAATAGGCTAGAGAACTAGCAAATCCGCTGATGCCGCCGTTATGCTGAACTCGCTGTCGCCCTAAATGATTATCTATGACCAGCCCATACCCGTAAAACGCATCTGGATTCTCTGCAGGCTCCATTTGAACAATTGGCGTCATCATCATTTCCCGGGCCGTTCTGCTCAGCACCGCTGAACCTTCATCCACATACAGCCACCTGTTCCAGTTTGACAAATCTTCTGCCGTTGAGTATAACCCGCCTGCGCCCTGAGGAATGCTCATGTCTAACGGACTCGCTTGCAGATAAGTCTCTTTGCCAATGAACAGATACCCCTGCGCCAGATTAGAAATCACCGTTTGCGGAACTTCGTAGCCGGTGTCTTTCATTTCTAGGGGGGCGAAAACGTTGGCCTGCAAATATTCTGCATAGGGCTGTTTGGCCACAGTTTCGATAATCTGTGTAAGTAAAACGTACCCTGAGTTACTGTATTTGAACTTCTCGCCCGGCTCAAATTCGAGCGGCAGGTCTTTAAATCGGTCAACGAGCTGATCGAGCGAGGAAGATAGACGCATCCACTCTGCCAGATCCAAAAAGGCTTTAGGGTCAAGGTACTCAGGAAGGCCTGCTGTATGTGTTAACAGATGATGGACGGTGATGAGATCGCCATTGGGATAGTTGGGCAAATATGTCGAAACGGGGGCTTGTACATCAAGCAGTCCTTTCTCTTGCAGTTGCAAAATAGCCACAGATGTAAACTGTTTGGTGAGCGAGCCAATCCGAAACTTAGTAGTGCCGGTGTTAGCAACCTGGTGTTCGCGGTTAGCCAAGTCGTAGCTGCGAGTCATCCCACCCATTAATCCCTCAGTGATGGTCATACTTCCCGAAAATTTGCCGGTTTGGGCATAGGCGTTCAGGTAGGCGTCTATTTTAGCGACTGACTCAGCCGTCATCAGAGGCTGAGTCGATGAGTCAGCGGTCAAAGTGGCAGTCATCCTAACCCCCTAATCTATTAAAGAAACGTAGTCCTTGGTTTACGTCGAAAGCCTGCGCAGCCTTGTTAGTCGGAGATAACGCCATGACAACTAGCAGACCGATCAGAAAAAATTGCTGAAAGAACATATCATTTCTCTAAACCGTATACGACCATTCACACACTATAACAACGTTCATTAGCTGTCTTCGGCGTTGTTGCACCAATAAGGGTTGCGGACGGGGCAATGAAGTAAGGTTTAAGTCCCATTAAAAACCGAAACCTCATGAGCTACCGCGTTAAGACCCGGCAACATGGCATTAGCAAACGTCGAACATGGCGAAAGCTACACTAGCCGTAGACGAGGCCACCGGCGAAATTCTATCAGGCGTCGTCACCGGTAATAGCTGTCACGATAGTGAGGTTCTCGGTGAGCTACTCCCATGACATCAGTGACCCCATCTCTCAGGTAGACGCAGATGGTGCTTACGATACCGCTGTTTGCTACGACTACATTGAAGGCCGAGACGCAATCGCAGGCATCCCACCACCACGCAACGCGAAGATTTGGTTTCACGATAACCGCAAGACGCCTCAGCAGCCGAGAGATGAGAACCTGCGCAAGATTCGCTTGGTTGGGCGAGCCAAGTAGAAGCGACTAATTAACTATCATCGCCGTTCGCTGGCCGAAACAACGATGTTCCGCCTCAAAACCGCCTTCGGTGGCAGAGTCTCTGCGCGTAAAATCCAGCGACAAGTGAACGCGTTGAAGGTACAGTGTCTGGTACTCAATCGAATGACTCAAGTCGCTAAGTCGGATAGCTATGCCTGCTAATCGGCCAATCGCCCTCAACCGAGGGCTTGATTAGGATAGCCTTGCTTTTTTCATGTGGGCGCAACAAAGCTATCTAAAAGTGTAACCCTCGCTTGAACCAGGCCGACATAAGTAGGTCAGCGCAATTAAACTGGTCACCCCAAAAGCCAATTTTCCTTGATAGGAAAGGGATTTAGCTAAGATCTATCTTAGTAAATAACTAAGCCCACTACTTACTTTACATAACTCAAAATAGCGGGTTTGAAATCACCACCACACCTCGGGTCAACCCTGATACCGAATCCACTGTGTTTGTGGCATTCCACAACGTTTCGACCTTGACCCACACCGGCGGATACTTGTAGCGCGACACATCCAAAATCAACACCTGATCTGTATCCGCATCATAGGCCCCTAATGGAGAAATATGCCCACCTCGCTCTTGCCCAACAGCCCGACGCAAATAGTTAACCAACACAAAGTTATCAGGTTCAGCCAAATTCGTTGCAATCAACTGCCGAAACTGATCTAAGTTCACATCACTACCATGATGGCGTTCTACCTGCACCGGATAGCTCGCCAAAATACCTGCCAATTCATCTAAAGTCAGCCCCTGCCGCGCAATCGTCTCACGGGGAATCACCGCTTCTGTCTCGACGTTGAACACATTTTCCTGTGTAAAGTAACCCCGATCCCACGCCGGGGCCTTGGGCGCAGGAATCCCAATGCCGTTTAGCACCATCACCATACTGGCAATCCCACAAAAGGCTTGGTTCTCTTGAGTCACAAACTGACTCATCAATGGCACAAAATCAGCTTGAGCCTCACTCGCGTGCAGTAGCGCTTGCCCTGCTGGTGAATTGAGCGAAGTCAATTGCTCGGGCAAAGGTAGGGTTTGCGCCAAAAGACGTGGCGCTTGGATCGTGAGGCTAAAGCTAGTAAACACTAGGGCAAGCAGACGATGACGAAGCATAAGCAACAGAACGGGTAGGGTTGTCGGAAGGTAGTTATGTATTGAGGCTACTCCATAGACAGTATCGGAAAACGGTGATTTTACTTTATACAAAAGTAAGCTTTGGTAGGCCGTGAAGTGTTAGCGTCGGTAGTCCGGTAGCATCTAAAAATATCGCTTGAAGTTCGCCAGCACAGATGAATTGCTAAAAATGAAGGAAAATCGCTTGGTCTACATAAATTTGGTTGAGATAAACTGAGCCCTAGTAGAACCTTTTACGGCTCAAGTTGTTGCCACAAGTATGAATCGCTATGACCACCGAAGTAAAAATTCAGCTAACATCAGCTCCTGCGGTATCCGAAGCTGATAAATCTGCGGATGCGTCTTATTTTGAATGGATGAAACAATGGTATCCCCTGGCTGTCACTGAGTTTTTAGATCCCACACGTCCTCATTTATTTATTGCAACTGTTAGGTAAAGATTTGGTGCTGTGGCGCGATGGCACCCAGACGTGGCGATGTTTTGAAGATGCCTGTCCGCACCGCCTCGTGCCACTATCGGAGGGACGAGTAGAGAAAGACGGTACGTTGCTCTGTGCGTATCATGATTGGCGCTTCAATGGATCTGGGCAATGTGATCGCATTCCTCAGTCAAAAGATCTTGAAACCGAAGCGAAGCATCACCAAAATCCTGAGCCTGCGCAATCGCTGGTTCTGTTGCAAAAAAATATCGGGGATAGAAAACTCTATTCATACCCTCTCTATTACGCAGCGACTCCAAAGATTTGGTTGATGAACGAGATCTGTCCCATGACATCCTCTTTTTCGGCTCCTTCGATCTGACCTTTTGGAATCATGTTCATCGCTTCGTACCCTTTGAGCGATCGTCTGGCCGTGTTAAATGAGCCAAATCCCAAGCCAGGCTTGGTGCGTCGTTTGATGAAGCGGTGATCCTGCTCAACCGTATTATTCAGGTATTTGCTCTGCCTGGTTTCTGTCGTTTTTGGCAGGGTCTCATCTGCTTTCAGTGCTTCGATAGCAGGTGGATAAGCCGCATTCTGATCGACGGTGATGACTCTGGGTTCTACGGTATGTGGTGCGTTGAGCACCTTCTTGAGAAAGCGTTTAGCGCTGCACCCAGTGGTAGATCGTCGTGTGATCTACCTTGATGCCGCGCTCCAGCATCATTTCCGCTAAGTCCCGGTAGCTCAGGCCGTAGCGCAGATACCAGCGGACGTTCAGCAAGATCAAGTCTGATTGAAAATGACGCCACTTGAAAGGTTTTGAGAGAGACATTGACTAGGTTGCGATCAGGGCATCTCAGAATACCAAGGAAGGGGCTACGCATTTTTTTTGCAACACAGCCCCTCTAAGTCTGGTCGATATAGAATGTAATATCGCCGCTCGTTTTTGAAGGGCTGACAGAATATCTTGACCCAACCAAACGCTTTCAAATAGACCATCATACCTTCATCAGAAATCTCTAGACTACCGACCTGTACTGACGTTCCACGTTCTATCGAGACTTGGTGATTATTCGCAACTCCAAACAGAAAACGGCACGGTTCAAAAATGCCTAGTTTTAGGTAACACTCGCAGCGCGAAATAGACCATCATTGATGATGACCCAGCTAGCTGATTTCGTTGGTCTTTACGCTCTTTGGAACCGCTTAAATCCCAGTAGCTCCAGCCAATGTGG
>JBGTIK010000311.1:0-4933 GCA_041745715.1 Phormidesmis sp. | reverse complement strand
AAGACGAAATCGCTGTCGGCCAAATCTCTGGCGCGGTCGGCACCTATGCCAACATTGATCCAGAAGTCGAAGAAATCACCTGCCAGCTCTTGGGCCTCAAGCCCGACACCGCCTCTACGCAGGTAATTTCACGCGATGTCCATGCCGAATTCATCATGACCTTAGCGGGGCTAGGAGCATCGATTGAGCGCTTTGCGGTAGAAATCCGCAACTTGCAGCGCACCGATGTGCTGGAAGTGGAAGAATTTTTTGCGAAGGGCCAAAAGGGCTCTTCGGCGATGCCGCATAAGCGCAACCCAATCAAGTCAGAGCGCTTGACCGGGATGGCCAGAATTTTGCGGGCGAATGCGATTGCTGCACTCGAAAACGTTGCCCTATGGCACGAGCGCGACATTTCTCACAGCTCCGTCGAGCGGGTAATTTTCCCTGATAGCTGCATTCTCACCCACTTCATGCTGGTCGAAACCACCAAGCTTATTAAAACCCTGCTGGTGTATCCCGAAAATATGCAGCGCAACATGAACCTCTATGGTGGTGTCGTCTTTAGCCAACGGGTGCTGCTGACCTTGGTCGATAAAGGCATCAGCCGTGAAGACGCCTACCGCATCGTGCAAACCAACGCTCATCAAGCCTGGAACACACCCGGCGGCAACTTTCAAAAGCTGCTGGAAGCTGACCCGGAAGTAAGTGCTAAGCTGTCTGCTGAAGAACTCACTGAGTGCTTCAATCCTGACTATCAGCTGCGGAATTTGAAAAAAGTTTATCAGCGGCTAGATATTTGATGTGCCAAATGACGCACCAGAAAACTGACAGCTAATTAGCTACAGGCGATCATCCTCATCGCCGTCGATGAATTCTTCATCGTCGGCATTAGGGTTGTCCATCTCCTCTCTGAAGCTTCTGAGGGTTTTGCCGAGCGCGCTTCCTAGCTCAGGAATTCGCTTCGGGCCGAAGACGACAATCGCCACAATGCCAATAATGACCATTTCTGGCACGCCTAAACCAAACATGACGTCGCTCCTATATCTCGCTGCTTTGACCTGACCTATCATAGTCCTTTCTTTACAGCTCTTTTCGAGGCGCTAAAGAATTGTCAAATAGGTATTGGCAGAATGATCCGGCAGCACTTTCAAAGTCTGGTTGCGAAGGTTGGGCTCTATGCCTAAGGATTCTAAGGGAATCACGCCTAGCAGAGGGCTTTGCCCACCCGGCAGCTCTAAACACTCAAAAGTACCTTCTCGGCCACATAGAGAAATCTTGGCATCTTGAAAAACCCGCGTCTTACTAATACCGTTGGCTGTGGCGACATCAACTTCTCGCAAAAGCTCCAGTCCTAGCTTTTCAATTACCTTAGCAGGCAAGCAAAGAGTCGTTGCACCCGTATCGATTAAAACATCTTCTAAAGTGACAGAGCGGATTTGATCATCAGGGGAAAAACCTCGAGATGCCATAACCTGATCCGCTCGATTAGTGATAGTTAGCGTGGCCAACACTTTGCCCATAGACTGCATAGAACCTTGAGACATGAAACAGTATCCGTCACTTTACATCTATTATGACGGATACCGCGTAGAGTCTTGTAGCTCGTGTCAACTGCCGGTTATTTGTGATAGCGCGCTTCTATCCAGGTGCGCAGATCATCTTCAGAAACTCGGGAAATGCTGCGATCAAGCATCGGGTCATAGGCAAACCAGACTGTACCTTTGCTGGTTTCTTTTGTCCAAATGCGCACTTGCTGAGTATCTGTAAAAAACTGAATCAGCGACTGACCCATTTTCTGGAGCCCATTCTTAAGTGCAGTAGAAGGCTCAAAAGCATTGATGTTTTTAGGCTTATGAGTAAGTTTATACAGCTTTTCTAGCTGTTTTTGCTCAGCCGACATCGCGTGAGCAGAGAAAGCGGATTTAGGTGATGAATGATTGGAAGCGGGATTAAAGTGAGTCATGGTTACACCTTGTTGATGCGGTGACGGGGTTGAGGCTTAACGAGCAGCGAATTTTATCTACTCAAAGGAGTGCCTGATAGCATTAGATCAGGTCAGAAGATGTGAGGATAAAAATTGCGGCTGCTAAAGCTTGAAGAGAAATCAATGCGCTGTGAATTCTTGGCTGGGAATTCTTTTTGGGCCAGTGCTATCTATAATGAATTACTCTTAAAGCAGGTTTTCAGCAGGGGCTTTTGTTATGTCACGCTTGCTGAAGATGTTTCTAGTGTAAAAAGTCTGCTTGAGATCAGCAAAGCATGACATCAATGAAGGCTATGCAAAGAATAGATGCGCTGTTGTCTGCGCAGTGAGATAGCGTAAATAAGTAATTCCAGATAGTCATCAATAGCCACCAACCGTTACCCCATCGAGAATAATGGCTGGAAAACCTGCAAAAAATCTCAGCGATAAAGTCAAGCTCTCTCAGCTTAAGGCTTTGGTCACTGTAGTTGCGACCGGTAGCTTTAGCGAAACGGCTTTGCAGCTTAGTGTCAGCCAGTCTACGGTGAGCCACAGCATTGCCGCACTTGAAGAGGCGCTAGGCGTGACGATTATTCATCGAGGTCGGCAGCGGGCTTCGCTGACACCGGTGGGCGCTAGCATTTTCCAGCAAGCTCAGCAAGTGCTGGCGCTGATTGAGCAAATGGGCCAAACCGCTACCCGCGCGCGCGGTACTGACGGCGGACTGGTGAGAATTGCGGCCTTTCGCAGTTTAGCGAGTGAAATATTGCCAGGGGCGATCGCTCACCTGCACGAACACCATCCGACCATTCAAGTCATCATCACCGAATTTGAAAGTACTCAAGGCGTAATTGACTCGCTCATAGAAGGAAAAGCCGATCTTTCGATGGCCGATCTGCTTCAGGGCAATAAGTTTGAAAGCTTTCAAATAATGGACGATCCGTTTATTGCGCTGTTGCCGCCAAACCGCCCAGATCTTCGTTCTCAGCTCACTTGGGACGACTTGCACAAATGCCCTCTGATTACCTCTTCTAGCGACTGCTGCCGGGTCATCCGGGCTCACTTACAGGCCGCTGAACCACCCATCGCCGTAGACTATCTAATCGCCAATGACTCTACTGCTGTGAGCATGACTCGACAAGGGCTCGGCATCACACTATTGCCTAAGCTAGCAGCTCAGCCGATCCCAACTGAAGTAATCACTGCTCAACTGCCGTTTGAAATCGCCCGCCCGTTGGGCATTAGCTGGCTGCGCGACACCTTGCTGACCCCGGCAACCTACGCTTTTTTAGACACTTTCAAGCACCTTTATGCAGGCGCTGAGCAATCTTCAGGCAGGACTCAACAGTACGGAGGGCAATGGGCTCGTCTATCAGTAAAGACTGCAAGCAGCCCTATTAACGCCTAAAATTTTGAGGCGTGGGGTTTTTGCGCATATTTTTTTGCGCATATTTTTAGAGCATGAGGTGCGGATGAGAAAGCTGTTATTTTTGCTGCCAGGTACGACTCAGCAGTTTTTTGCGGGAGGGCTGACCGCTGAGCTAAAGACATTAAAGCTCGCTCAACAGGTGTGTGACGCGGCTGTTGTCACCTATCGTCAGCGAGAAAAAGACACGCTTTTTTTGGCAGATGTGCTGCTAGAGGCCCAGTATCAGGACTGCATTTTTGTGGTGAGCTGGGGCTTTGATGTACCTAAGTTGGTTCGGCAGTTAGGCGATCGCCCCACCATTTATCACGCCCACAGCGCTGGCTACGGCTTTACCCTACCGCCCCACATTCCGATTGTTACCGTCAGCCGCAACACCATGAGCTACTGGGGTGAAAAAGCCCTCAGCTCACTGATTTATCATTTGCCGAATGAAATCTCGCCCGCTTTTGAAAACCGGCACTTGCCCAGAGATATTGACGTGCTAGTCCAGAGCCGAAAATCTTCTGAATATCTGTTGCAACAGCTCGTACCAGCATTGAAACAACAGTGCAAAGTTGTTGTACTAGAAGGCTATGTAGACGATCTCATTGGTTTGTTTAATCGAGCCAAAGTGTATCTATATGACTCGGCTGAATACTGGGGTCGCTACCGGCTCACCGAAGGCTTTGGCCTGCCGCCCATGGAAGCTATGGCCTGTGGCTGTGAGGTATTTTCTAGCGTCAATCACGCCCTTGCCGACTATCTCGATCCTGGCTTTAACTGCCACAAAATTGCTGGATATTCTACCGATTACGATACTCAGCGCATTCTTCAGCAGATGAATCACCCGGTAGATGAAGATTCGATTCCACTTACCTTTTTTGAGCCTTATCGTTCTGAACAGCTGGTTGCTCGGCTGCGGATTATCTTGCAAGAAATCAACGCCTTTTTCGATTATCGAGCCCTAGCTCCTGATGAGGTAAGCCGCATTCCTCGGCTCACTCGCCGCCGAATTGCCTATCTCACCGGGAAGCGCATCCTGAACAAAATAAGCCTGAAAAAATAAGCGATCGCTGATTAAACAGCTCAGCAAAACCAGTTTGAAACATCACTGTAGTCAAGCAGCGGAAGTAAAGATGGCTGCTAAACTTAATAGAGAATAGTTAGCTTCCTATAGGTCGCGATGTTTGATGCTGCCTAGTCATATCAAATCTCAGGTTTTGGCATTGAGCGCGGCTGAAAAGGCTCAGGTGATCCAGTTGCTATTGCAAAGCATTAGTGGCCAATGGGCAGGTATAGAGAAAACACCAGAAATTTGCGGCGGTGACGCCTGTATTGCAAACACGCGCATTCCCGTGTGGGTCATTGTTCAAGCCCGCAACTTAGGCAGTAGCGAAATTGACCTTTTGCGAGACTATCCCTCATCGAGTGCTAGTGACTTAGGATCGAGGATTAAATTAGAGGGCCAGAATAGCTATCTGCTGTAAACTGGGTTTGCCGCTATCATAGAATCCCTCAAGATGCGTCAGATTAGCCCTTACTCATCAGTGATAGACCAACAAATGCAGCAGTACTACGGG
>JBGTIK010000310.1:0-6155 GCA_041745715.1 Phormidesmis sp. | reverse complement strand
TACTGACAAAGCGGGCGCATCGTATGCTACATTTTATAAGCCGTAGATGGCGGGGGTCAGTGCCCGAGTGGTTAATGGGGGTGGACTGTAAATCCACTAGCTATGCTTACGCTGGTTCGAATCCAGCCTGGCCCACCATCTTCGCAATCGCTTTTGTAAGTTGCTTTTATAGGCTGCTTTTACAACATAGCTTTTGCCCATGTGGCTCAGTGGTAGAGCACACCCTTGGTAAGGGTGAGGTCACGAGTTCAATCCTCGTCATGGGCTTTTTAATTTTTTTAGTCTAAACTCTACGGCGCTACTCAACGACTCGCAGACGTCCGGCGCTGAGGGCTTCGTAGATTTTGTTGATGAGGGCTTCATCGGTTGGGCTGATTTTGCCGCTAGAAAATAGCGCCATCAGCACCTGCTGATCTCTGCGCGTGATTTGGCGGGTGGCAAATATTTTAGAGACTCTTTTTTCGATAGAGGGTTCTTCGATAGAGGGCATAGGCGGTGGGCAGCGATCGCTGAACTGACAGAAAGCTTTCAGCGCTTAGAGTGCCCGCTTTTTGGCCTCATTAGCTAAGTTACTGCATTCGCTCACAATAAATCCGCCCTGTGGCTGACAAGACGGATTCATCGCTTTATTTGTTTTAGGTATCGGATGGCGCAGTATTAGAAGTCCTATACCGCCGCTAGTTCAGGCACAGGCCGCTTGCTGTTGCGAATATCGCGAATCGCTTCTGCATAGTCAGGCGCTTTAAATACAGCAGAACCGGCCACTACAGCATTTGCGCCCGCTTCTAGCACCTGCCAAGTGTTGTGAGACTTTAAGCCGCCGTCTACTTCAATCCAAGGATCGAGGCCGCGTTCGTCGCACATGGCTCTGAGCTTGCGAATTTTGGGCAATACGCCCGGAATGAAGCTCTGACCGCCAAAGCCAGGATTTACACTCATAATCAGTACCAAATCGCATAGCTCTAGGCTGTACTCGATCAGGTCTAAATTAGTGCCGGGATTTAGTACGACGCCCGCTTGCTTGCCGCATTCTTTAATTTGAGCTAGCGTCCGGTGCAGATGCGGTGAGGCATTGTGCTCACAGTGCACCGAGATAATGTCAGCGCCTGCTTTGGCAAAGTCCTCAACGTACTTTTCGGGCTCGACAATCATTAGATGCACGTCTAAAGGCTTGTCAGTGTGGGGGCGCACGGCCTCGACAATCATTGGGCCAATGGTGATATTGGGTACAAAGCGGCCATCCATCACATCGATATGAATCCAGTCAGCTCCGGCTTGATCGATGGCGCGAATTTCTTCCCCGAGGCGACCAAAATCGGCGGACAAAATCGACGGTGAAATGACGACGGATTTATTGGAGTTTGCCATTGAAGAGCGCCTCTTAATCTAGTATTTTTTGAATGTTTTTTGGGGTTTTTGGGGGTTTTGTCTGCTGCTTTTTTACGGCTAGTTCTGCCTGGGTGCTTTCTGAGTAATTTTCTGCGTAAAAAGCTAGCTATAGAGAAAGGTCTATTCTATATAGTGTGCTCATTGTAACAAAATATTTACCCTGCTCTTCACTCCGCTCTTCTAAGTTGTCACGAATCATTCAAATCATTAATCATTGAAGGGTTCAAGGCGCTACCACCGCCTCAATATTTGAGTTAGAGTTGCTCTACGCTAATTATCAACTTAATTCAATTCAACTATTTTTCGTTTTATGGCGAATTCTAACGGCTCATCCTTTCTGGCTCGATTGTTACCGTTGAATGCAGGGCTAAAGGCAAGGCGGGTTTGGCACTATCCGCTGACGCGGTTTGCGATCGGTGTTGGCGTTGTTGCAATTGGGCTACCGGCGTGGGCGCTCTCTACGTCGGTAGGGCCAGAAGGCATCGATGCGAGAAGGTTGCAGGAAGCGCCCTTTAACCTGACGGGGCGAAAAATTGCGATCGGCCAAGTGGAAATTGGTCGCCCTGGGGTGTTTGGCATTGATAAAATTTCCAATCAAAATTTTGTGGTGCGGGTAACTCGCGTTTTTGAATTGGATGAACCCGCGATCGCTGATGGTACCGTCGATGGTCATGCGGGCAATGTGGCCAGCGTGATTGTCAGCCGCGATAAAATTGTTAGAGGTGTTGCCCCGGATGCGGTGCTTTACTCAGCGGCGACAAGCAGCTTCACGGAAGAAACCGGCCAGCCTGAAGAATGCCTAGCCTCACAGCATGTTGCACTGCAAAATAGCGGCGACGTGCGCGCGACTAACTTCAGCTTCGGCGAACCGCTAAGCCGAGACCCAAGGCCCAACGCCACGCTCGATGGCAATGCCCTATTAACGCAGTGTGTTGACTGGTCATCGCGGGTACATAAGCTGCTGTATGTGATTGCGGGCAACCAGGGCCAAGGCGGCATCCCGATCCCGACAGATAACTTCAATGGGATGAGTATTGCTTTTTCTGCCCGCGTCGATGGCATTTTTACCCGGTTGGATTCTGCTAATTTGGGCAGTGAACCCACCAACCCGGTTGAGGAATCCAATGTTGGGGCGCGGCGCTCGATTGATCTGGTGGCACCGGGCAGTGACATTGAGCTGTTTAACCCGGATGGTCAGCTGACGATTAGCAGCGGCACGAGCTTTGCTGCACCGCATGTAACGGCGACGATAGCGCTGCTGCAAGAATTGGGCGATCGCCAGTTTCGATCAGGAGCCAGTAATTGGAGCCTAGACTCTAGAGAACCGCTGGTGATGAAATCGGTGCTGATGAACTCCGCCGATAAAATTAAAGATCCGGGCGATGGCTCGATTTTGGGCATGAGCCGCACCCTACTCGATAAGCGCGGCAAAACTTGGCTCGACTCCGACGCTTACCGCGATCAGAAAATTCCGCTAGATGCCAACTTGGGCACCGGCCATCTGAATGCGTTTAGAGCCTATGAGCAATTTGTGAATGGGGAATGGGCTCCGGGGGAAGTTCCGATGGTTGGCTGGAACTACAGTGCCACCGCTGATAGCAATACCCAAGATTACGTATTTAATGCCCCCCTTGAAGGCGGCAGCTACCTTAGCGCGACGCTTTCCTGGGAGCGTATGGTGGAACTCAACTCTAGTGATGAGTACTACGACATCGGCGAAAGCTTTAGCGGTCAGCCACTGGGCAATTTAGATCTGTATCTCATGCCCGCTGAGGCTAACGATATCAGCCAAAGCGTGTGGTCTTCGGTGAGTGAAGAAGACAGCGTAGAGCATATTTTCATCCCGGTTCCGGCCAATGGTCAGTACAAACTGCGAGTGGTGCAAAAGAGCGGTGGCGCAGCGATTCCCTATTCGCTAGCTTGGTGGGCAAAGCCAGCGCAGTAAGGCAAGTCGCTAAAAGGCAAAAGCTCTACGAATCAAGCCCTTCAGGTTCTGGCCACAGTAGTCGTACAGCTAGCAGTCCAAACCCAAGGGCTGCTAGCCCTTTGACGAGCTTTTCGGGCAGCAGCAGGGCCGTACTTTCGCCCAGCAGCACGCCGAGTAAGGATGCTAACAATAAAGCACTCGCTGAGCCCAAGAAAACGGCTTTGGGAGAAGGTGAGGAACCGCCGAGAGCGATCGCTGCCAACTGACTTTTATCGCCTAGCTCCGAGACAAACACCGTCACAAAGCTCACAACAAAAAGCTGAAAATCCATAGGAAATTGGTGGTTATTTTGGTGGTTCTTAGAACCCTACAACATCGCCGACGAGGCCAATGGTGATCAGTAGCAGCAAAATCCCGGCGCAGGTGTCTAACGTGTCTTCAGAAACTCGTTGGGCTAACCACTGGCCTAGCATCACCCCTAGCAAACTCGTCGAAATCAGCGCTAGCCCTGCCCCCAAAAACACGACTACGGGCGATCGCGATTGCGCACTCAGCAGCAACGTCGCCATCTGAGTCTTATCGCCTAGCTCCGCTAAAAAAATAGTGATAAAGGTCGATAAAAAGACGCGCCAAAAGGTGCCGCCAAAAGCGCTTGGCGAGTCAGAAATTTTGCTGACGCTAGCAGTGGCTTCGAGCGGGTCAGATTGAAGGGAAGAAATCGGGTTGGGAGCGGTCACAGTACGTTCATTTCATATTTCTTTCATTATCTGCAAAATCGACCCGAAGTGCAATCTTCAGAGGGTCATCAGCGCTCATCATCGGGTTCATCATCGGGTTCATCATCAGGCGTCATCCAACTGTCAGGCGTGAGATCGATCACCTCGCTCTCAATGCCTACCGCGTGATAAAAGCGATCCATTTCTGGACTGCGATCGCCATAAACACCCGAAATTTGCTGCTCACAGCACTCAATCGCAAAGTCATTAAGATCAGCAAGCTCAACTTGGTACAACTGCTCAAAGGTTTTGGGTTCGACCCGACAAAAGGAAGGCCGATCAGCGTAAATACGACATTCCCGGCTGGTCTTATCGTAGTTGAGGCACCACCCATCCTCGCCCACCATACTCATGTACAGCGATAGCTGCGAAGGCGACAGATAATCAGCCAGATCGGGGCGATCTGCCGGATCAAGCTGGCAGCAAGCCCCGCAGTTTTTAACACACTGCCAAGTAGCCATAAAAAATTATTTCAAGCATCAGTGCTTACCTTAACGGCTAACGGCTCCAAAACGCCAAAACGGTGAGCGTGCGTCAGTTTTTTGAGGAATTTTTTGAGGCATGTTTTGAGCCTTATTTTAAACCTTAGAAATTTGTAAACAAACTTTAATTCTGCTCACCGCCAACAGGTACAATGCTTGCTAATGAACACCAATTCGTAGTTCGGCCTGAACTGTTCGGAGGATAAATGGCTTTTTTAGACGGCGCACTTTCTTTTGTAAGCAACATTGATTTTGTTTTGATTGGGCAGCTAACCATGCTGGCACTGGTGGTCATTGCTGGCCCTGCGGTCGTCTTTTTGCTAGCGCTTCGAGGCGGCGATCTGTAAGGCGCGCTCATGACTTACGCGCTCACATCCGCCCTTTCTGTAGATGCTTTTATTGCTCAATACGGCGATGACCCTCGCTACGAGCTAGCCGACGGGGAGCTGATTGACATGGAACCAACTGGCCCCACGAGACAGTCGGCGGTAAGCTCGCCGTCAAAATTGGGTTGGACATCGCGGAGGCTCGGCTTCCTTGGTGCATTCCGCGCACCTGTCTCATCCGCCCTTCTGGAGAAATAGCGACCGCTCGCCGTCCGGATATCGTAGTGTTGGATGAAGCTAATCTAATCAATGAGCCCTTGTTGGGAGCGATCGCCCGTCATCACCCTAGGGCGCTCAGTGCGGCTAGTCGTAGAAGTGGTCAGCACTAATTGGGAAACTGACTATGCTCGAAAAGTTGAAGAATACGCGCTTTTAGGCATTCCTGAATATTGGATTGTCGATTTTCGAGGACTCGGCGGCACTATTTTCATTGGCAAACCTAAGCAACCGACCTTCACAATTTGCCAGCTAGTAGGTGATGAGTATCGTCAACACATGTACAGACTAGGCGAGAGCATTTCTTCACCTTTACTTCCTGCATTACAATTACGCTTAAATGATGTCTTTCCGCGATAGCAGTCGCTCATTGACTGGCTTAGGGACTCGAAAATACATGAAAGGTAGTCCTAAATGGGAGCCTCATGAATTTTTCGTTATGAATTTGTGGTCATGTGGGGCCAAATCTCAATTGCCTTAGTGAGTAGATCCTTGGCACGACTTTGAATTTCTGAGGCACCCCACTGGTCTTGCTTTAGAATCCAGCGATTAAGTTCTACATGCGTTTTTTCAAGCTTTGATTTCTTGTCAGAAAAGGGTAGATTTCCTAGCTCAGGGTTATATCCAGTCAGGGTCAAATTACCGAAGGTGTTCAACCAAGTATTGTGGATTTCTGTGGCTTCAGCGCCCAAATCATCTGCCCATTGTTGATTGAGGGTCTGAGGTAAAACATGCTCAATCGTTGTCGTTGAAAGACTGACAGATTCTTTGTGCCCAAAAGAGGCTTCTAACCTGCATAGAATAAATCGAGTTGTTTTCCGGCCATATTGTGGTTGATTAATCAATAGTCCGGACAGAAAAGCGAGAGAAATAGTCAAAAAAGCCACTCAGGCATAAGGTTTATTTAACCGAACAAACCACCTGAATAGCTATGGCATCTATCATACCGGGTCTACTGCACAAAGTAGGCCATTTAGTA
>JBGTIK010000309.1:0-6328 GCA_041745715.1 Phormidesmis sp. | reverse complement strand
TAAATGCTTTGAGGTTCAGTCCTGTCATCGCTCTCATTAGTCGATCACTGGCGAGTATCCGCTCTAAATTTAGCATCGCTGGTCTTAGATATAGTTGCTTTATACTACCCTTTATTTCCCAACAGGTCTAATGCACTACCGCGATATCGAATACGATGAAGAGGCTTGGCAAGATTTTTGTGAGATAAACGGTTGGGATAAGTCGTTAGTACATGACATATCATCTCCAAAAGGCCACCTCCCTGGGTGGTTGTGGGTACCAAACTTAAGTGCTGAGTACAGCCAAAAATATTGTATTCTGTTCTTTCCTCGCATCTTGACTTGTAATTTATGAGTGGTTTGGCTGTCCATAAGGGACTGTACAGAATTTTGTGTAAGCGGTCTAAAATCCTAACGCTCTTGGTTAGCATGTCAAAGATTTGGAATTGATCGCCAAGGTTTCAGTCTCTGACGAATGGATAAATGCGGTTGAGTATGTTCCCTTTAAATGAACAGATCTGAGCAAAAAGATTTGCGATCAGATCTTTCATTCGCCTAAATAGCACGGCTTTGCATGATGGTGAGCCCCTTAACTAGAAGAACGAGGGCTTTTGATCACGGGTTTGGCGGATGAGGCGCGGGGCGTAGTCGGGCGAGAACCGCGTGATCGCCCATCCGAACGACCTTGATGACCACCGCCACCTCGACGATTGCCACCACCGCTATTGCGCCCATTCGGAATCGGCTCCGGCGGAATCGACAGATCGGGCTCATAGCCAGCGATCGCTTCTTTCGGCAGATCCCTTCGTAGCAGCCGCTCAATATCTCTCAGCAAGTCCTTTTCATCCACACAAACCAATGAAATCGCCTGCCCTTCATTGCCCGCGCGACCCGTGCGCCCAATTCTGTGCACATAGTCTTCCGCCACATTGGGCAATTCAAAGTTCACCACATGCGGCAACAGATCAATATCAAGACCCCGAGCGGCAATATCAGTTGCCACTAAAATACGCATATCACCCGACTTAAAAGCTGCCAGCGCCCGCGTTCGAGCGCCTTGACTCTTGTTGCCGTGAATCGCAGCGGCGGTGAGGCCATCTTGTTGCAAATGCTTGGTCAGCCGGTTAGCGCCGTGCTTCGTGCGGGTAAACACCAACACCTGCCGCCAGTTGCGCGACCCGATAATGAAAGAAAGTAGCTCACTTTTACGCGCCCGATCCACTAGGTACACAAGCTGATCAACTGTCTCGGCAGCGGCGTTGCTGCGGGCCACTTCAATAAATTCAGGCGATCGCAAAAAGCTATCTGCAAGTTTGCGAATCGGGCCAGAAAACGTCGCCGAATACAACAGCGTTTGCCGCTCTTGTTTGAGCAGCGTCAAGATCTTGCGAATATCGTGAATGAAGCCCATATCCAACATTCTATCGGCTTCATCGAGCACCAGGATCTCCACTTGCGAGAGATCGACCGTTTGCTGATTGACATGATCCAACAGCCGCCCCGGCGTGGCGATCAAAATATCAACGCCCTGACGCAGCTTAGAAATTTGCGGATTGATTTTCACGCCCCCATAAATCACCGTCGAGCGAATCGGTAAATATTTGCTGTAGGCCATCACGTTTTCACCCACTTGCGCCGCGAGTTCCCGCGTCGGGGTGACAATCAGCGCGCGAATGGCTCTGCGAGAGCCGCGATCGCTGCTGCTCGGCGCATCTTTTTTGCGCAGCACAGGCTTGCCATTGCTGGTCGTAGGTTTGCTTTTAGTGCGATCGCTCGCCGCACCGTTCCTTACACCGTTCTTTGCACCGTTCGCATCAGCAAGATCTTGAGGCGGCAGATCTTCACACAGGCGCTGAAGCAATGGCAGCGTAAAGCCAGCGGTTTTACCCGTGCCGGTTTGGGCGCTGGCCATCACATCGCGGCCTTGCGCCACAATGGGGATGGACTTGAGCTGAATAGGCGTTGGATCGGTGTATCCTTGGTCGGCGATCGCTTGCAAAATTTCGGCCCGCAGACCAAGTGATTCAAAAGACATAAGCTGAAAATGTTGCTCCTAAGCAGTCGGGATTGCCCTCTCCCAAACCATGCGGGGACTAGCCTCAGAGCAAACGGTATCAACGTAATCACGAGAAAGTTAAAGCTGCACAGACTAGAAATACAGCCAAGGCATCATCCTAACAGACTTCTCAAAACTAAGCAGTAATCTGAGCAATCGTTTCTAGACGGCGATCGCACCAATCCACCAAATCCCGCACGACCACCTCCGCATCAAAATCATTGTGCGGCTCGTGGTAGCTGCCAGGATAGAGCGTCAGCGTTTTCTGCGAACTTTGAATCTGCTGAAAAATTTGGCAGCTTCCCGCAGGGGCAATAATCGGATCGGCTTCACCGTGCGTGATCAAAATCGGCAGCGTGAGCTGATCGACATGGGCTTTGACCCATTCAATCGCGTCGAGCGTTTCGCTGCCCCAGCGCAGCGTCACGTAAGAATGCACGAGCGGATCATCGGCTAATTGGGCGCTGATTTGAGGATTACGAGAGAGCCCGCTTTTATCTAGCCCCATTTTCAGCGTGAGGCGAGGCAATAGACCAGACAGCAAGCGGGCGAGTAAAATTCTAGCTGAACTCACCGTTCCGCCCATCGGCTGAATCGGCGGCGCGCTGACGATTAGGCCCTGAATATTGAACGCTTTAAACTCAAGATCAGCAGCGCCCCGCAGCGCATAGTCCAAAACAATCAGACCGCCGAGACTGTGACCCATCAAAAATAGCGGCACGGTAGGCACTTGCTGACGCACCAGCCGCAAAAACGCTCGCGTATTGTCGCGATAGTCTTGCCAGTGATCGATATGGCCGCGCTGACCTTCCGACTGGCCGTGGCCTTGGTTATCAAACGCAAAGACGGCGTAGCCTGCGCTAGTCAGGCCATTGACCACTGCGCAATAGCGGCCCGAGTGCTCACCGAGGCCATGTACAATTGCCACGACGCCTTTGACTGGGGCAGTTTGAGGGGCGATCGCCGGATACCAGCACCGATAAAAAAGCGTCAGGTCATTTGCGCCTTGAAAGGTGCCCTGAAGGTTAAGCTGCGTTTGAGTAAGGTTCATAGCGGTTAGCACCCGATGGCGCAGTCGTGAGTCACAGGAAATGGGCCGTAGCGGTAGAACTAGCGCAAAAACTTACTGAGGATAAAAACTGACTAGGACAAAAACTTAGCACGGCTGAGCTCAACCTACGGATTAATCTAAATCTACAAGATTTAGCTGAGTCCAAGCACTGGCCTGCTACAGAATTTCAATTGTCCCTAAGCTGCCATCTAAACGCACGCGCTGGCCAGTAGTCAGCCGGTGAGTAGCGTCGGTAACATCCATCACCGCTGGAATGCCATATTCGCGGGCAATAATTGCTCCGTGAGAAAGCTGCCCGCCCACTTCGGCAATCAGCCCCCCAATTCGAGCTAGCAAGGGTGACCAGCCAGCATCGGTATAAGGCACCACCAAAATCGTCTGGGCGTCAACTTCGACCGACGTTTCCGGTAGCCCCGTGAGCACTAGCAGCGTTCCTTCAATATTCCCGCTACTGGCACCAATACCTTGTAAGGTGCCGGAAGCGAGGGCCTTAAACCCAGCTTTAGACACCGGCAGCGGCGGCGCTTGGCCATACACGAGGGCAGGCACTCGGTACTCACCTTGCTGCTGCCAAAGGGCTTTTGCAGCCTTCACCTGAATTGATAAATCAGTCGTTGGCAAATCGATTTCAGTCAGCACTTGATCCCAAGTCAGGAAAAAAATATCGCTCGGTTCCACCAGACGCTGATCGGCGAGCCACTGGCTTTCGAGTTCAATGAAGCAGGCCCGTAAGGCCGCTAGCAGCCGGTTGTAGACCTCGGCTACTCTGCCTTTAAGATCGAGGCGGGCCTGGACTTGGCGGGCTTTCCAGCCGGTCGCCGGAGCAGTGGGCTCAGTAGCTTGCAGATGCGGATCTTGCCGGTACTGATCGAGCAGATCGTAAACGGGCTGGGGCGATTCGCGCCAGGTAGGGATGGCGATGTCGGTGGCGATGGCGCTGAGGTAGCCGTATTGGGTGAGGAAGGGTTCGATTAGGTGGGGAGGGATTGGAGATTGGGGATTAGCAGCGTTTGATCGCAGCTCTAAGGCTAGGGTTTTGAGGGCTTCTAGGGCGGCGACTTCGGGGGTGTGATGGTTGTCGAGGCGGGTGAGATCTACTTTTAGCAGGGCTTGGCGCAAAGCAAGGCTGAGCGGGGCGAGAATGTTGTAATAAGTGACCTGTTTGAGCAGATCGAGAAGGGTTTGGATGCGGTGGGCGATCGCCTGCTCATTCAAATCGCTCAAAGGCTGCGCGTCCCATTCCGCCAAGGCTGGGCGAAAGCGGGTTTTGTCAGCTTTGGCAAATTGGCGAGGCAGCGTCATTTCCTGGCGCAGCAGCCGGAGTAGGCCGGGGGCGTTGCGCAGGGTTACACTTAGCGGCGGACGGCTAAATTTAGCGCCTCGGATGAGGAATTCTAGGCTTTCAGGCGGCAGGCCCATGCGGGTGAACAGATCGCCCAGTAAGGTGGCGTTGAAGTAAGCGCGGGCATAGTGCAGCGTCGCAGTTTGCGTAAAGTCGATGCCAGTGGCCCGGTCTTTGAGCACGATGGTGAACAGATCGCCCCAGACGCCGCAGGTGAGCGGACGGTTGATTGACCAAGTGAGCGGACGGATGACACCAGGGATGACTTCGGCGGCAATTTTGCGCGTCCAAATCGGACTCAGCGTGGTGATGGGGCGGCTTTGCAGCACCCAGATCTGCTTACCGTCAAACGTCCATTCAATATCTTGCGGAATACCGTGAAAGCGCTGCTCAATATGACGCGTCAGGTAGGCGATTTGCTGAATCAGATCGGGCGGCGTTTTGCCTTTGCCGGTGATGAGTAAATCAATATCAGTCGGCATTTGCCACGATTCATTCAGGCACTCAGCGACAACAACCTGATAGCGTTCGGGAGTGATTTTGCCGGATACTACCTGACTCGCTTCGCCAGGAAGCGCTTCCACAATTACCGCGTCGCCCGATTGGGCAATCGGATCGCGGCTAAAGGCAACGCCAGAAAATACGCCAGAGATGTGGGGCTGTACGAGCACGTTCATGCTGCCTTCTGGGATGCTGCGCGCTTGACGGTAGCGCAGAGCGCTCGGAGCGTTGTAGGCGTTTAGGCAAACGGTAATGGCCCGCTCTAAAGCAATGGGGCTAGTGATATCGGTGACCGATACGTACTGACCGGCAGCGGATGAGGTGAGGCCGTCTTCGCCGACGGCTGACGAGCGGGCGACGAGTCTTTGGTCGTGAGTTCTGCTGTCTGAGGGGTTGGCAATACCAGGAAAAACGGTAGCGATTAGTGCCGCCGGGTCATCGCCTGCGGGGAGTACGTAGCCTGGTGGCACCGGGTAGCCCCAGGCTTGAAGCTGAGAGAGGGTGGCGGCTTTGGCTCCGACTTTGGCTGGATCGAGAATGGTGGAAAGGGAAGGAAGGGCGCGATCGCCCTGAAAAAACCGAAACATCTGACGCGATTCTCCAGCAGTAGCAGGCAGATCTAAATCATCCGGGATTTTTTGATAAATCCAGCCGACCAAACCTGATAGACAAGCTACCATCAGCACTCTCATCCCATCAGTCGGGTGAGCCAGCGCCGTCAGCACGGGCATTAGCACCAGCACAAACAGCTTGCCCTGCTGCCGCATTCGCAGCAGCGTAAAGCCGATAAAGCTAATGATAAATGTCAGCCCCGCAACCAGCGGGTCGTACACAAAAAAGCCCCAAGCTACATTCGTTGTCCCGGCTCCTTGCGAACCCCAATAGCGGCCCATTACTAGCGCAATCAAAGACAGCACCGGCCAAATCGGATCGCTGCCGAAAAAGTAGCGGGCAAGCAGCACTGCCCCGATGCCTTTGAGCGCTTCAGCCGTGACTGCAAAAATGCCGCTGAGTGTGCCCCCGTGATAAAAAGCCGCAGAGACACTCGTGTTGCCCGTGCCGAGTTGAGTGAGCCGCTTACCGCTCAACAGCCGAACAATCCAGCCCGTGAGCGGCAGCGCGCCAATTAAAGGCACCAGCGTAAAAATCAGCAGCGCACCGAGAACTTCAGCCATGAGGTTAGCTGTCTATAAAAACCACAGAGTTATGAATGACAGCTTAATAATAGGGGACAGCTTAATCAATACTCCGGACAAAATTAGGAGTCTATGAGTCCATAGTCACAGAGGCTTTGATAGTTGGGATGGTTTTTAATCAAAGTCTCGTCTAAATCTAAGTTGTGAATAAAGCGCTCAAGTAGGTGCAGATTGAGTTTGCG
>JBGTIK010000308.1:0-9146 GCA_041745715.1 Phormidesmis sp. | reverse complement strand
AACTCTATAATAGCGGCTCAAACCCAGTAAATTCGTTCTCAGCTCCTTGGCTGAACCAACGTAAACTCGTTGGTTCAGCATTGAAGATTTAGTTCGCCAACAGTATCAGTAGCTGAGTTCAACACGATTACTCACTTAACCCCTAAGCCGCTTGACCATTAACCTAACGAAGCTAAGGTTAATAGAGTTGGCGATCAACGGGACTGGCCCTTAGTAAACTAGAAAACTGAGAGTTGGGGTTAGCGAGTAGAGTAATGCGATCGCCATACTCTACTATTTTCCCTTTCTCTAAAATCAAAATCTGATCGGCTCGCTCCACTGTCTTCAACCGATGGGCAATGATAATGCCCGTGCGTTGCTTCAGCAGCCGATCCACTGCTCGTTCGATTAGCTGTTCTGTCAGCGGATCTAACCGAGATGAGGCTTCATCTAGCACTACTAGCCCCGGATTTTTGAGAAATACTCGTGCCAGGGCTAACAGTTGCGCCTGCCCCGCCGACAGGCCGCCGCTGTCGGTACCGAGCTCGCTATCGAGCCCGTGAGGTAGCCCTTTTAGCCAGGCCATGAGTCCTAAGTCTTCTAGCGTTTGCCAAATAATCTGATCGCGAATATGGGGATTAAAGAACGTTAGGTTGTTTCGCACGGTGGTCTGGAACAACTGTACATCTTGAGTCACAAACCCTACATGGTGAGTCAATTTAGTTTTAGGAATTTCAGTAATGTCAATATCGCCCAATCGGATTTCACCGTTTTGAAGGTCATAAAACCGCAGCAAGAGCCTTGCCAAAGTGCTCTTACCACTGCCAGTGCGTCCCAGCAAACCAAGGACTTGGCCGGGAGGGAGATAAAGAGTAAGATTTTGCAGCGTAGATTTGCCTCCTCTGCCCTCCCCCTCTTTTTCATAGCTGAACCACACATCATTAAATGCTACCGACAGCGGGCCAGACGGTAAAACGCCTGTGCCACCGGGACTGATTTGACTTTGATAGCTCAATAGGGATTGAATGCGCTGGAGGCTAGCAGCGGCTTGCTGAAACTGTTCGAGTTCTTCGCGGATGCGCTCGATGGGCTCTTGCAGCAGGGTGACGTAATAAAACAGCAGGTAGACGGTGCCGATGGTGATGGCGTTGCGGCTCCAGAGGTAGGCTCCAAGCGCTAGGGCGATCGCATTGCCTAGGGTAAATAGCCCCACCGTGCCGCCCCAGAGGAGTGTACTGGTGAAGCGGGCGCGATGAAACACCGCCAGCCAGCGACGCAAAATGCAATAGCACCGCTGCATTACATAGCCGACGGCTCCGTTAGCACGGATATCTTCTAATCCGCCCAAATATTCGGCTACAAAGCCATAGAATTCAGCGCTGATTTGGCGGTAGCTGCACCAGGGTGCGATCGCTAGCGTTTGCAGCCGAGCCAAAATGCCCAAAGCAAATAGGGCAAACAAACTCAGGCTCAATCCTGCGCGCCAGTCTTCAAGCCACAAAGCGCCCAAAATGCCTACTATCAGCAAGCTACTGCCAATCACCTGAAGCACAAACTGAGAAAAGAACCGAGAGAGGGCATCGACATCGCCATCCACCCGTTCGACTAATTCGCCGGGGGTGTGAGCCTTGTGAAAAGCCAAGTCAAGGTTGAGTGCATGGCGAGCCAAGTCGAGGCGCAGGCGGTTGGTGGCGCTCCAGGCAATGGTTTCGCCAAAGTAGGTGGAGGCGATCGCCAAGCTCTGACGGATTAGAGCGATCGCGACAAAACCCAGCGCAGCTAATACCAGCACCCGCTGCGGCTCTCCGGCAACCGCAGCGTCAATAAAGTAGCGCAGGATCTGAGGATTGAGCACCTGTAGGCCAATACTGCTCAGCAGTGTGAGCGCTAAGCAACCCACCTGAACGCGCAGAGGTTTCAGGTAAGTTGTGAGCAGTTGACAATAGAACAATCTAGAAGCACTCATACTCGCGACCCAATACTGCCCTTTGCCAGGGCAGCAGCATAGCCAGAATCGAGCGCCAAAAAGACCCCTATCCGGAGTTTTTTGGCTGCTATCTGAAATTTCACGCTTTGGCTCCACGAGAATTGAGCTGACTGATGACTTTGCCAGCTTCTAAGTAAATAACTTGATCAGCTCGCGCTATGACAAAAGGGCGGTGAGAAACAACCAGACAAGTGGAGATGGATCGCTGAGATTTTCCGGATTGTCTCCGCTCAAACAACTGCTCCCACAAACGCTGCTCAGTCTTTATATCTAACGCGCTAGAGAGATCGTCAAAGACGAGGAGTTCGGGCTGTCGCAGCAGCATTCGGGCCGCAGCGGCGCGTTGTTTTTGACCGCCAGATAGACGGACACCACCTGTGCCAATACGCGTATCAAGGCCATTAGGCAAGGTGGCTATGTCTTGATCCAAAACGGCGGTAGCGATCGCTTTTTCAAGGCGCTCAGGTGAAACCGAACCATCCAACCCTAGCAGCAGATTTTTTCGTAGCGAAGTGCTAAAAAGTTTAGGAGTTTGGGGCGTGTAAGCAGCGCGCGGCGGCACCCAAAAATTTGCCGGATCTTGAATTGATTGGCCATTCCAAAAGAGCATTCCTGAGCGCATCGGCAACAGTCCTAAGAGCACCCGCAGTAGAGTAGTTTTGCCTGCGCCGACTCGCCCGGTGATAACCGTCAAACTGCCTCGGGTAAGCGCAAAGCTTATATTGGTAATGCCATTGTCGCTGCTAGGATAGCGATAAGTTAGCCCTTCGACCCGGAGTTGTTGCAGTGTCTCGGTAGCTGGCGGCACAGGGATTGCGGGAAGATCAGGATCTAAGCCGAGGATAGGTTTGAGAGGGAGAGAATGGGGGTAGGTGAGCGGATGGGGAAAGGCACCTGGCTCATCTATGCTGGCTAGGTTCGCCATACGTTCAAACGATACTTCACTCTGTTGGGTAATGGCAAGGAAGCTGCCCAGAAAGCTGAAAAAGTAGGTGACAAAAGACAGGTAATAGACAAATAGAGCAAAGTCGCCGATGGTAAGATTGCCTTGAGGGCCAAGGCTTTGGGCGGCCAGTAATAAGATCAATCCGGTGCCGAGACTGACAATGTTCTCAAAGCTAGCGTTGAGGGTGGCGCTGAAAACGTGATCGTGGATCATCAGGTGTCGTCTGCGATCGCACCGCTCCTTCAAGTTCTCCAGCATTTGATTTTCAGCGCCTGCCACTTTCACCGCTTGCACGGCTGCAAACATTTCACCCAATAGGCCAGTCACTTGCTGGGTCGCTTGACGACTGGCTCGGTGGTAGCGCTTCAGGCGCTGCTCAGCTCGACGAACCAACGCTGTAATCAGACACAAAGGTAAAAACACCAGCAGCGTCATTCTGGCATTGACGCTGAGCATAAGCGCCATCGAAACGACTGCAAACACGGCCTCAGCCAAAATCTCATTGGTGCCCACTACGGTGTCTTCAATCTGAAGCGCATCGTCTCTAAAGTAGCTGAGAATTTCCCCGACAGAGCTATTCTGGCCGCTAGCGCTTCTGGTGGTCAGTTCTGCCCCTGGCCGCTTCAGTAGCTCAAGTAGCAGGTTGTGACGCACCAGCGCACTGATCAAAAATCGATGCTGAGTTTTGGTAATTCGCCCGATAAAAATGGCCACGACTCGCGCTAGCCCTGTCGCTAGCAGCAACCCAATCCACACCCACGGCGAACTATCTAGCCGAGATTGATCTGTCAAGCTATCAAAAAAATCGCGAATTAGCACACCCGGTAGAATGGGAAATCCAGCAATACAAAGCCATAGCAGGGCATCGACCCAATACAGCCGCTGAGCATATTGAATGAGCTGCCAAATAAGTTGCCAAATGGATTGCATCGGTAAGTCAGCATACAGGGACTACGGGGCAGGCGGAATACGAGCGATCCGGTGGGGTTGAAGCGTCACCGGTAACTTGTACGCAGGCACCATGCCGTCGTCGCTGTCAAGGTAAAGTTCACTCGCGCTCAGTAGATCAGCGGCACTAGCTAGCGGTGGCAGATCGCCAAACAGATAGGTAGGTTTGCCGCTGGCGACAAAGGCGATCGCGCAAGGGCGATCGCAAATACACAAACAGCTCGCCGTCTCAATCACTAGCTCATGTTTTCGCGGCCATTGCTCATACAGCGCGTGCAGTTTCTTAAGCAAGTGGGCACCGCCCGTTTCACCCTCGCGTTTCTCTTCACCGGTAGAAAAACCGCAGTTTCTACAGACAATCAACACATGTTTTTTCATTATTAGAACTGCTCTATAAAGGTTGCTCTATGAGGGTTGCGCTATCAAGTACTTGAATAAGTCGTCTAAAACCGCATTGGCCGCAATCGGGCCGCTGCCAATCCAATAGTTAGGCACTTGATAGACTCGGCCTGTCTGGACTGCTTTGAGCTGCTGCCAGAGTGGATCTCGCTGGAGAGTTTGAAGCTGTGACTCTGCCTGCTGAGTGCCTTCAGGCGTATTTTCTCCTGTCCAGATAAAGATTACGTCGCCGTCTGCTTGAGATAACAGCTCACGGCTAATGCTGGTCTGAATGGGATTGTCGAAGCGCTGTTCGGCTTCACTTGCGCTGATATCTTGAGCCGCAGGGCGCGCGAGTCCTGCATCTTGCAGAATTGTACCGCCAAAGGAATCTTTCAAATACAGGTTAATACTGTCAGGATAGATGCGAATAATAGAGACTTTGAGCGATCGCCCCGCCTCACCTATTTGCGCTCGAAAGCTATCAGTTCGGGCCTGATAGGCATCGAGGGTAGACTGAGCAGCGGCGGTTTGGCCGAGGGCAGCGCTCATCTCCTGAAAAATGGTTTTCCACCGACCGCTATGCTCAAAATTAACCAACAGCGTGGGTGCAATTTGTGATAGCTGGGCATAGATGCCTTCATACGACTCTAAACCCACGATCAGATCAGGCTGTAAAGAGAGTATCTCCTCTAAACTTGGTTCGCCATTTTTACCAATATTTTTAGCATCGGTCATGAGCGCCGGGAGCTGCGTTTGAAACTCGGAAGAGACATTGCCAATGGGGTCAAGGCCAGCAGCAATCGCATATTCAAACGCCACGCCATCTAGCGTCACTAGCTGCTGAATCGCTTTGGGAATGCAGGCATCTCCGGCTACGTGCTCCACCACGGTGCAGTCTGCTGAATCCAGTTTTGAATCCGCCCCTGAATTTACCGCAGGCTCGCTAGATTGGGGCGATCGCTGGCAGGCCACTACTAGCGCCAAACTCAACAACGCCAAGCTCAGCCCAATTTGCCAACGCCTGATTGATCGAAACATTAAACCCACCGTTCTCTTTTAACCTGCATAACGTGATATTGATCAAGATCTTTGGTAGCTACGATTTACGATTCATTAAAACTCTACTGAGACAGTCGCGGTCACATTCAGCGGAGCCCCTGGCGTCACCCCCAAAAATTCATCGGAAGCGGTGAAATATTGAGTATTAAAGAGATTTTCAAGGTTGATCTGGGCGCGCCAGTTGTTGCGGCGATAGAACAAAGCTGCATCCGTGCGAAAGTAGCTGGGCAGCGTAAAAGTGTTGTCGAGATTGCCAGCGCGATCGCTCAGATAAAAGAGTCCCAATCCAGCTCCGAGTCCAGCCAAATTGCCTTCTTGAACTTCGTAGCTTGTCCATAGGCTGAACTGATTATCCGGAATATTGGCTAAGCGATTACCGACCACATCAGTATTATCTTGACTCACCAAAGCATCTAAGAACGTATAGGCTGTCGTGATATTCCAACCGGGCAAAATTTCACCGCCTAGGTTCAGCTCCAAACCACGACTAGCAACTTCTCCTGTTTGCACAGAAAAAAGTGGGTCGTTGGGATCGGGAGTTGTGACATTTTGCCGACGAATATCAAACGCGGCAAGATTTAGGCTAAGTCGATCTGTTAAATCTGTCTTGATGCCCACTTCAAACTGTCGGCCCGTCTCCGGCTTGAAATTTGAATCATCTGCATTGAGACGAGCCCCAAAAGAAGGGCTAAAAGAAGTGGTATAAGAAGCATAGAGTGAAACGGGCTCAATCGGCTGATAGACAATTCCCACCCGAGGCGAGAAAGCGCTGTCGCTCTGACGGAATTCTTCTCTAGGCTCGCCCACAGACTGGGTGGTGCGAAGCTGCTCTGATGTGTCGTATCGAATGCCCGCCAAAAGTTTGAGATTGGGCAAAAGATCAACTTGATCTTGCAGATAAACGCCCAGGGTATTAACTGTATCGTCTCGGAAAAACTCCGGCTCAATGGCATAGGGAACGCCTGTATAAACCGGGTCGAAAATGTTAATAGGGCTATAGAGATTACTGAATTGAAAACTCGGCTGCTCTAAAACATTGCGATATTCCACGCCAAACAAAAGCTGATGATCTATAGAACCTGTGGAAAAGCGACCGACCGCTTCGGCATTTGTGAAAAATCGTTGATAGTCCCCCCCAGCAAAATAAGCTAGGCGACTTAGCTCCCCGGTTGTTTCATCTAAGGAGTCGAAAAGGGGCGCATAGCGTTCGGGTGAATATTGCAGGTATTGCAACTCATGTCGAATAGACCAGTCTTCATCTAATTGATGGTTGACTCGATAGCCCAAGTTAAACTGATCCTGGCTAAACTCACCAAAGTCTTCATTGAGAAAACGACTGCGCGGGAGATCGATAATGCCATCCGCGCCCACCGGAATGCCTTCGTCAATAGTTTCGCGATCGCTCGTATATTGTCCATAGATATCTAGCGAGGTGTCAGGACTAATATCCCAGGTCACAATAGGAGAAACTACCAGCCGCTGTCCATTGACCAGATCTCGAAAGCTGTCGTAGTTTTCATAGGACAAATTCAGCCGATAGCGAACGCTGCGATCATCGCTCAAGGGCCCTGATAGATCGACATCGCCTCGATAGGTCGAAAAGCTGCCCGCCGTTGCCGCCACCGAATAGAACGGTTCGCTCAGGGGTTTCTTACTCACCAGGTTGATGATGCCACCGGGCTCTCCTTGTCCAAACAAGATAGAGGCAGGCCCTCGAAGGACTTCGACGCTCTCTACATCATTGGTACTAAGGGGCGACAAAGAAGTGGTCGGTACCCCGTCGCGAAAAATGCCGCCTCGGGTTTCAAAGCCTCGAATATAAAGGCCAGGGCCAAACACGCTGAGCCCTCGGCCTCCCGCAGAAACTACACTACCGGCTGTTTCCAGCGCATCCCCGAGTTCTGTCACGTTGCGATCTTCAAGCACTGCTTGGGGAATTACCTGTACCGATAGCGGCACATCTCGCAGCGGCGTATCGAGGCCCGTTGCGGTACTCGATCTAGAGGGGGCATAGCCAGGATCTTGTTCACCTGTGACTAGAACTTGAATAGCCTCGTCATCGGTTGCTGCTGACGCGATACCGGGTGCGATCGCCAGCCCCAACCCCGAGACTCCTGCGCTCACACTTGCCGTCGGCGGCGCATCTGTGCCAGTAATCGACACCCGCACGCCGCCATCCGCCAAATTCGTCACACTCACCAACGCAATCCCTGGCGCTGGGCCAAACTGCTCAAACAACTCACCCTCAGGCAAGGCCAGCACCGCGCTAGGAATATCCGCAATCAGCGCATTACCTACCACCGAGGTTTCGGGTTCTGCCAATGGGCCACTAGACTCCAAATTTAGCTCAAGCCCGCTTTCTGTTTCATTGACTTGCACGCCGGTAATTTGCGTCAGCGATTGGGCTAATTCAGCGGTGAGTACCTCGCGAGATAGCGCTGATCCTAGCTCATTGGCCTGTAGTGGTTTAGCTATGGTCGCTGAAGCCAGCATGGCCGAACACACGCCTGTTAGCCAGATCAGCTGCTTGAATCGAATAATTCTTGCCTTCCACACCCTATATTTGAACTCAACCATTTGGAACACGCTATGCCCTTAATTAGAATACTTCTCAAGAAGATTACTAGAAAGTCTGTTCATGTAGGTCAGCTAGGCAACCGCTAACCGGAGTTTGGTGAACGCTAGAAGGAGGAATTAGTGGATTGCCAGCGACTATATACGCTCGGATTGACGCCAAACCGGCGGCGAAAGGCCGAGGCAAAGTAGCTGCGGTTGACAAAGCCTACGGCGCGGGCAGCTTGGGTGACGTTGAGTTCACCAGCGGCTAAAAGCTGGCGTGATCGCTCTAGGCGCAGTTCATGCAAGTAACCAAAAACCGTGGTGTCAAACACTTGGCGGAAACCTAGCTTGAGCTTGTGATCGTTAATGCCAATCAGGCGGGCTAGCTCCATCAGCGAAGGCGGCTGATCGAGACGGGTTTGCAGAATGTGGCCAGCATGGCGAATGCGCTCAATATCGTCGCACTTGAGCGATTGGGCCGCAACCGGATCATGTCCACCGCCGCTGACTTCATGCAGCACCAGCGTCATTAATTCCCAGACCTTGCTCTCTAGGTACAGGCGCTTGGTCAGACTCTGATAGGGGCAGTGCCAAATTTGCTGAAGCGCCATTTGCATAGCGGCTTGCGGCTGGCCATAGCGTTCGTAGTAATGCTGATCAAGGGGGCGAATGAGCGATCGCCACGGCGCAGGCAGCTCATCTTCACTCAGTTTCAGCCAATCACAAAACACCGCAGGTTCTAAATGCACACTCACCGAGGCTAAGCGTTGGTGAGCGGGCACGCGAGATTGCTCACCGGGCGCTAGGCCACTCCCCCAAACCCCGTAACGCTCTGCCAGAAACACCCCTGACGCGGCCAGATCAAAGGTGAATTCTAATGGGTGGTGGCGATCTGACGAGGTAATAACCACCTCTTCAAACAGGCTGTAATCCGCCATATCTAAGGTGAGTCCGGGCCGCAAGTTTAGAGTATACAGATGCCCTTGCCCTATCGACTGCGGATATTGCCATAAAGCGTCAAGCCCATCAGGCACCGGGGAGGGCTGCCCAGCGTTTTGGGGTTCTTCAAACAACTCCCAGTAAGCCTTCTGTGAAAGAAAAACAGTCATGGATCTTAGGCTGATTCGGACAGCTATTGACTATCCTTAATACACTACCCTAGTTGATAGTCATTCTCATTTTAATTTCCGCCTCGGATGATGACAAGAAGGCGATCTCTTTCATCTGCTCCGAGCCGCTGACTCTATTCAGGCAATTGATTTGGGTCAATGCCTGGCGATCGCAAAA
>JBGTIK010000307.1:0-2040 GCA_041745715.1 Phormidesmis sp. | reverse complement strand
ACTTTCCAGCGAAGCGCCGCCATCGGCGCTCTCAATCCAACTGCTGTAGTAGAGGGTGGCAAGGCCATCCGCTAATCGGCTGATTGCAAAAGACTCTGGAAGCTCTGCTCGGACTTGACGCCAGCGAGCGTCAAAGTCTCCGACTTGCTTGGCTCGCTGCTGGGCGATCGCCATCTGTTGACCGAAAGTCATATTGCTAACCATGAACGTCATGACTTCATTGCGATAGCAACAGCCTCCCCCAGCGAGAAAGCTAAGGAAGGCTGTTTGGATTACCAGAAGTCAAGCACATAGATGCGGTAGCCAGTTATTAGGATTGTTAACTGCGATGGCATCAGTACCTATGTTGATTACCCACGCGCCTATAGATCTCAGAATGCTTGAGATCTATAGGCATGGGCGATGCCTAGATCGGTCTAAGCAGCTTCAGCGCTGTCTTCAGCGCCGTCTCCTTCGGGCAACAATCCGGCGTTGTCTAATAGAAGGTCGGCGGCTGTCTTCGCGAGCTTGAACGCCTTGAAGAAGACTTTGCTATCGTCCTGGATCAGAGACATCCATTCGGCAATGTAGCTGGCGTGGTGCTCTAAATCGGATGGAATTCCCAGCGTTCCGCAGACGAACGCTGCGCCCATATCGGCGACTAATTCCTCAAAGGCGTACTCAGGACTCCTTTTCTTTCCATCCAGGTTACGAGCTAGTCGGCTTTGATGGCCGGTACGATGAACTAGCTCGTGAACAGCCGTAGCGTAGTATGCCTCTGCATTAGAAAAGCTTCGGTAAATCGGCAGATGGATTTTGTCTAGAGAAGGTGAATAGCAGGCTCTATTACCGCCGAAGACAATTTCTGCCTGCTGCGCAGCAATGAGCTTCTCTGCGTCTTCAATACGAGCGCTGGTGTTGGGTTCACCTTGGAATCGAGCGATTACATTTTCAACCTTTATGTCTGCCTCGTCGTCGTCAACGCAGTCGAGGTTGAAGACCCTCAGCCATCGGCTGAAGCTGTAGAACTTCTCCAAGGTCTCTCCTGTTTCAGAATCAGTTTCTTGCTTGACGCCTTTGCCGCCCAGACATAGGCCGGTTGCTTTACTGCCTTTGCGGATCTTCCAGCCCTTGTCAGCAGCTTGCTTAAAGCCCACAAACAGAGTGGTTGAGTAGCCGGAGATCATGACATCAATTTCTGCTAGCAGTGGGTTCATGCCGGTATAGCAATGGCCTGTTAGGGCGTTGGCATAGGGCGTACTGCTCCAGGTTTTGTGCCAAGGTAAGGTGCCTGCGCTCATCAACGCTAGTAGTTTGTCAGCGATCAGCTTGTAGTCATTAGTTTTGGTTTTTTTGGATGCTTTGGGCATTGTCGATACCGAAATGAAGGTCATTCCTTCTTTGCGCTAGCAAAAACCCGCGTTGAGGTTTCACCTTGGGGCGATCGCTTTGTGACTGAACCTGACAGTGAGGGGGCGTTGAGTTTTCCCTGAGCCATAAAAAAGAAATCCCCAGAGAAGGACTCTCTAGGGGATGATTGCGGTGTCTCGTATTAGCAGTAGCAAAACTATCTACCAGCGGAGAGCTAGCTGTCAGGGCAGACGATGAGCGATCGCCTGCTCGAAAGCTTCTAACAGCACAGTCTCACCTGCTTCAGTGAGGAACGTATGAACCCAGCCCAGCACTGTTTTAGAGCGTTTCTTTGACGCTCTGTTAGCGAACTTTGGGGCATCCATGAGGAGCATGATGTTATAGGCCGCGAAGGGCCTGCCGGGATATTGCTTTGAAGCTTCGTCGTAGAAGGCGTTGACATAGTTGACCGCCTGAGTTTGCAAAATATCTTTGACGATTGAACGGGCAACTGCTCGCTTCTCAGATGAATCGGTATGAGTTTTGCTGTCTTGAACCACCTGCCACAAGGTGCAAGGCTTGTCAGTAGGAAATTTCTCAGAGAATGTTGCAAGTGCTGATGAAGTCATGGCTATTCCTTTTTGGAAATAAGGGTTTGTTGTCGGAGCAGCGACGGTTCTTTGCTCCTCATGCCTTCGCTGCGGTAGCTGC
>JBGTIK010000306.1:0-3420 GCA_041745715.1 Phormidesmis sp. | reverse complement strand
CCATCGGCATTGCCACGACCAGACTCATGCGATGTGTGTATGACAAGCACCAAACTGTTGAGGAGCCGTGTGAAGGGCTAAACTTTCATGCACGGTTTTGAAGACGAGCCGTTGAGGTGACTCGGCGGCTTAGTCTAACCAGCATCTGTTTCCAGGAATTGTCTGGATTCTGTGCTTTTTGCATGAGGTGATCAAGGTGCGCGACTGGTGCCGTTCTAAACCTGACCTGCGCTATGGACTGGCTGAAGACCTCTGGCATATTTATCAGGCGCAGAGCAAACGTCAGTTCGCCCAGCGCTTGCGGCGTTTCCTCGAATGGGTCGACCTCAGAGCCTTGCCGGGTGAGATTAAACAGCGCTTGCTTCGCCTGCGAGCGAAATCGCCCTACTTTCAGCGCGCCTATGACTTTCCCGATGCCTATCGCACTAGCAATCAAGTCGACCGGCCGATGAACCATCTCGACCGTACCCTGTTTGCCATGCAGGGGTTCCATGGCGATTGGCAGTCGGCTGAGCAGTCGGTCAGGGCGATGGCGCTGCTATTCAACTTTCACCCCTTCTGTCGCAAGACAAGAGCCCAGAAGGACGGTTGCCTTTGTCCTTTTGAACAACTCAACGGCTTTCGCTATCATGACCACTGGCTGCGCAATTTGCTGATTGCTTCCTCCCTCAATGGCAGGCGACCGCTGCCTAAAACAACTCAAACAAACTGAGTTGGAACCAGGACTAGGTGACGCAGCAGTTAAAACGCCTGTTGGGTATTTCACTGCCGCATAAGATTCTGAGAGCCATGCGTTAATCCTCACAACTTTCTCAAGTCTTCACCGTAGGCTAATCCTATATCTGCAAGCGCCTTACAAGTCTTTCAGATCAGTTGCTTGACCGTTCTAGGAGCGCACTCATGGAAAAGCCTCGATTAAGAGCGTATTTGAACCTTATCCAAAAAATGTTAACTTGCCCCTACGGCGAAGAATGGATACATCTCAAGCAGCATGAAGACTTGGTAGATGCCGATTTTTTGCAGTTTATGGAGCAGATCGCCCTTCAGATAGACCGAGAAGGCGATCACAATTCGGCGACTTTTCTGCATAACTGGGCTGCTAAACTGCACCATATTCTGTTGAAAGAAATTAAGCCGACAGCACCAGAAGAAGATAGATCAGATGCCTACCTGGACTTGATCCAGCAGCTGCTAGCCTGCCCCGAAGGCAAAGAAGAGCAGTTGCTGATCGCCCATGAAACATTGATCGGGCCTGGGCTGGTGAATAAAATTAACGAAGTAGCCAAGCAGCTATACCGGCAGGGCGAGGAGGCGTCAGCTCAGTATTTGGCGTCGATTGCCAAGGAGTTGAGTCAGGCCTGGCTTCAGGAACATGATTTCTCCGCTCAGCTACAAAAAGCCCCTGTGCATAGAACGCCTGCGCCTTATGCTCGCGCTTATAGTGCTGCTTCCTCCGCCCCACCGGCCAGTTCAGAGCCGCTGCCATTACCAGTCGATGAGCCAGTCGATGAGCTAGATAATCCTTGGTTTTCTTCAGAAGATACTGACAGCGCTCCTGACTTCCCCTCGCCCCCCTCTCCAGTTCAGGCACCTCCCAAGCAGACTAAACCGCTTCCAGGGCTGGATGTTGAGCATGTGCCTGAGGTTTCTCCTGTAAAAGATGCTGCCGCCCCCATGGCGATCGCTGAAGGCTTACAGGCGATCGCTCAAGCCCTACAGCAGATCAACCACACACTGGCGCTACAGCGATCGCCTAGCTCCTTACAGCACCTGGCTATGCTGGAGCAAGCCTGTGCGGCTCAGTGGCAGCTCACCACCGAAGAAGTTGAGCTGCTGCTGGGGGTGAGGCCCCATTGCCCTCCTCATGAAACGACTTACCAGCGAGGGGAATGGTGCTTTACCAAAGTGGGTAAATTAGGAAGCCAAACCGCCTGGCAAGTCACCAAGGTAAATAAACAACTCGATGATCGTACCGCTTAAACCCTGTCAAAAAAACTATGAAGATTTTAGTCGCAATTGACCTTTCTGATGCCACAGAAACGGTCGTAAACCAGGCAGAAGAGATCGCCAAAGCGCTTTCAGCTCAGACGTGGATTGTCCACGTCGCCCAGCCCAAACCGGAGCTGCTCGAATTTGACGCAGGCCCCCAGGCAGAACGAGATTTTTTAGCGAAAAGATATCACGATGAACACAGCCAAATTCAAGAGATTTCAGCGCGCCTGCAGCATGAGGGACTGGAGGCGACTGCGCTACTCGTTCAAGGCGAAACAGTTGAGACAATCTTAGCGGAAGCCTCGAAACTCAAAGTGGACATGATTGTAGTTGGTTCGCACGGACGCGGAATGATGTCCCAGCTTTTTGTGGGGAGTGTAAGTCAGGGCATTCTTTCTCAGTCGAATCGACCTGTGCTGGTTATTCCGAATACCTATCCAGGCACTGCGCTGGGTGTTAACAGTTAGGAGCTGCTGTTTTTAGACGAACTGGCGATCGCCGGGAAGATATCATCCACTGATAGGCCACCCAGTTTAGCAGCAGTCCGATGCAAAGCAGCAGAGCCATCAGCGCTAGCTGGTAAACCGGAGCGGCGATCCGGGCATCGAGAACAAGGTGCATCAAATTGAGGACGCTGTACAGGAGCGTCAGGCCAAAGTGCAGCCTGCGCAACAGCCGAGCCTGAGAGAAGACGCAGCCGACAATTGCCAGCAAAGGCAGGCAAAAGAACAGCAGCATCAGCCACATCACCGTATTCAGCGCCATGACTTCATGGGTATACGACTGAGCGATGTCAATGCCGTGAAAGAGCGGCATGAAGGCGAGCTGCGTGTGGAAGAGAGTACCAAGTAAGAAGACCATCCACAAGGCCGTTATCTTACCAGAGAAGCTAGGGAGAGAAGAATTGTTTTTCATGGGTGATACCTGAGCGCAATACAGCAAAGAGTGGCATACCTGTTTCTCCATCTATCTATTTCCTATCTTTCTGGAGATTTGCCATTTGATAGGAAGGACTGTCCTACGGTAGCCGCACTTAAGCAAGGTCGGTAGCAAGGTCGGTTGGATGATGCAGCCGTTCTGATGATTCGATAGGCTAGCTGTACAGCTAAATCAGTCTTCTTCCCAACGCTCGTGGCTGAACAAGTCAACAATGTGGTCGCGCTGCAAAAACTCGTTTTCTGCTAGCGCTATCTCGAAGCACTCCCATTCACGGCCCGGAATATAGCGGCACAGCGTATAAATGGGCTGTTGACGATTCACCACACCCTGATCCACCAGATCTCTGACTTCATCGCGAAGCATATCGAGGGTATAGAGTTTGTTCTGAAGTGTAGTAGTGCCCATGGCGCGCTTCCCTAAAGCTAAAAAGCCTTTTCTAGTTCGTCTTAATAGTACGAACTAATGTTGATGGAAATATGAAGGGAACGG
>JBGTIK010000305.1:0-5713 GCA_041745715.1 Phormidesmis sp. | reverse complement strand
TCTAACGTTGCATTGGGATTGTTCCAGGTCGCAGAAACACAGTAGGTTTGGCCATCCTTGCCTACCAGCCAGGTGGTCAAATTTAATACACCCGGTTCCGAGCCACCCTTAAAAGAAACCTTGGCCCAATCGTTTGGATTGACCAACCCACCACCGGGGTTCACGCTCATCAACGGCAGATCCGCCACACGACCCATAAGTTGGCACAGCTCGCGATTGGTGAAAAACCACTCGGCATCCGGCGCAACGGGATCGCTGGTAAACTCAGTGACGTTGGGTAAGGGCAGTTCCGCCAGTTCTGTTGAGAGCTGTTGGCGTTGGGCGGTATTGCCACTGCGGTAGCGTTGCAGGGCAGCGCTATTTTGTGCAGATTTTAGGACAAACGCTTCGCGAGTTGTAAGAAACGGATGATTCGCAGGAGCTAACGCTTCGATCTCCTCACGCCCCACTACACGTATCAAGGCATCCGTAGCCGTATTGTCACTTTGGGAGATCATCAATGTGGCCAGAGTTTGCACCGTCAGCAGCGCACCGTTAAACCAGGTCTGTAAAAAACCACTTGGCAAGCTTTCATCCTGCGCTTGCAGCGTCACCACATCGCCCCAGGAACGCCGCTCCGACTCAATTTGCTGACGCAATGCCGCCAACACCGCCAGCTTAAAGGTAGAACCCACCGCCAGCGATCGCTCCGCATTCCAGGCCGCTTTTTCTGTCGTTCCCTCCAGCACCAACAGACTGGTCTCTCCCGGCAACGCCTGCAACTGACGAATGGCATCCGGTAGGGCGATCGCATTCGACTGAATATCTTGAAACAACAACCCCGTAATTTGCCCCTGAGCATTGAGGACAATCAACGCCAACAGACTGCCCCGTTCAAACGTCATCCGGTAGCCATCGCCCTCTCTCTGCGCCGATTGAAACGCCCCCAAATTGGTCTGCAAATCTTGAATCGCCTGCTCTGGGGGAACCGGAATTTGTTGCAAAAACGAATCGGCAAACCATTGTCGCTGAATCGGCGCAGCCGTGAACAGGCGCTCCAGGGCAGCCTGGGGCGAAGGATTGTTTGGGTTCTGGGCGATCGCAGCCGGTTCTTGAGGATGCATCGGAATTTCTTGAGTAAAGAGAATTGGCAAAGCAACAAGAAGTGCAGATATATTCATAGTTTAATCCCTCTGTTGAGCTTCGATTGATGAAACCGTTGAGATGATTGGGCTCTCCTGGATTTGCCGTGGAAAGCAACTACATCTAGCGTAGACAGGCCGATAGCCCGCCATTCTATCAGGGTATGCCTAGCGAAATTGTCAGGATTGAGTAGCCAAATTGGAGCATCGGCCTAAAGGCGACCTCCTCTCATCCTGCTCGTGCTTAATCAGCCTGGAATAAGACTTCCAGTTCCTCGACCCCTTTCACGAATCGCTGCCTGCACTCACTTAGACACATGAATTCTGCTATTTGGGAGCGCAGCCTTAGGAAGTTGCCCACTTCATCAACTGCCTGACAGAACCGCTGAGCTGCCTCAAATTCACCGAATCCCAGCGTCGGGTAGTAGCGATGCTTGATGCACCGATGGCTTTGCTCAACTGGGTTGGCGGTGCAGGGACGCACCTCGTCCTGGGTATCTTGGCCTAGTTCTTCTTCAATCGCCCGTGGGTAGGAGGCTAAGCCATCGGTCGCAACCTTCTCTGGGGCGTCCTCGTGAAGCTCGGCGGCCTGAGCAAAGGAGGCTGATCTCATTGTCTTTCTCGACTTTATGCGCCGCGTTTGTGCTTGGCGCTGCGCTCAGCGGAACTGGCGATACCTATTTACTTCACGACCTGGGCTACCTGACGGGTGCCCCGAATGGAAAATAGTGCCGACGCTGGTCAGAATTATTATGGACTTTCCGAATAAAGCACGGCCTGTCATTCTTAAAGATATTGCAGCGTCAGAGGGCAGTGCAGTGGTGATTCAAAGCGCTACCGACTTAGCTAATTTTATAGGGGCCTACCCTTATTGCAGAACCAAACTCACCTTTGAGCTGCTATCCATCCTAAAAAAGAACGTTCTATGCCTTCAGATATCATTCTCATCGGCCCTATCGGTGCTGGTAAGTCTACGCTGGGTGAACTGCTTTCAGCGCAATTAGGACTGCCACAGTGTTCTATGGACGATCGTCGATGGGACTACTACAAAGAGATTGACTATGACGAGGCGATCGCTCAGCAAAAGCGACTGGAGGGTGGCTGGAGTCTCTACCAGTATTGGAAGCCCTTTGAAGCTTATGCCGTCGGTCGGTTGCTATCGGAATGCAGTAGCTGCGTTATTGATTTAGGCGCAGGTCACTCTGTCTACGAAGAGGCCAACTCGCTTCAACAGGTCAAGCAAGCTTTAGAACCCTATCCTTATGTTGTGCTGTTGCTACCCTCGACTGATCTTGATTAGTCCATCGATATCTTAAACGAGCGGAATGATTATGTGCCCGATGGTACACCTAACATCAATGAGTTATTCGTCAGACATCCTGCTAACTACAAACTGGCGAAGCTGACGTTATATACAAAGGGGAAAACGCTCGCAGAACAGCTCCGCGCTATAGGCATTGACCCCACAATCTGTAGCCTGTCAGGGAATGTCATTACTTCGCACGCTGCGGTAGTGGTCGGCGCGGATTTGGGCCATGGTGGCTTCTGACTGGCCGTCAATTTGACCGAGGGTGCTGAGCAAGTGAGCGCTCAGGGCCAGGGCCGCTTCAAATTCGGGCTGAACGACTTCTTGAGCCCCGAGCTGGCTGAGCTGGTCGAGTTCTTTGGTGCTGTGGGCCCGGGCAATGATGTCGAGGTGAGGGGCGATCGCTCGGGCGCGCGTGAGCAAAAGCCGGGTGCTGGTGGGGTCGGGTAGGGCGATCGCCAGGGCCCTGGCCTTGGGCAGCGCTGCTTTTACTAAAATCAGCTCTGAGTCAGCATCTCCCAGCACAAACGGGATTTTCTCCCGCCGTAAAGATTGTGCTGCGGCCTCACTGTTCTCCAACACCAGTACCTTGTAGCCCTCCTGCCGCAGCAAGTTAACGATTACCCGTCCAACCCGGCCAAAGCCCGCAACCACCACATGGTTGCGCATCTCTTCTGCACCGGTTGACTGTTGAGAAGACTCTAGCCGTTGGAGTAGCGCGGAAAGTTTGGGCTGGTGGTATAGCCACTGAGCGAGCGGTGAGGAGAGTTTGAAAGAAAGCGGCGTTAGCACGAGCGTAATAGCGGTGGTGCCGAGCAGCAGAAGGTAAGTATCTTGGGAAATAAGATTATTTTCCAAGCCGACCAGCGCCAACACAAAAGAGAATTCGCCGATCTGGTTAAGTCCGCAGCTTGTGAGTACTGCCGTTTTTAGCGAGTAGCCAAACAGCAGCACAATCGGCAAGACAATCAGCGCCTTCCCGACCATTACCAGGCTCACCAGACCTAAAATCCGGTCAAAATTATTCACCAGCACCACCGGGTCAATCAGCATCCCAATAGAGACAAAAAACAGGCTGGCAAAGGTATCGCGTAGCGGCAGCACTTTCGCCAGCGCATGGTCGGCATAGTCGATTTCTGAAATCATCAAGCCCGCGACAAAGGCCCCAATTTCAATCGAGAGTCCTAGCTGCGCAGTGACCAATGCCACACCCAAGCACAGAGCAATCAGCGTCAGCAAAAAGAGTTCGTCACTTTCGGTGCGGGCCACCTGCCTAATAACCACCGGAATTACCCAGCGACCGATCAGCATTGCCGCCACCAGAAATCCACCGACTTTCAGCAGCACCAGCCCAATTACCTGCCACAGCGGCCCCGACTGATTGATAGCAGGCAAAATCGCCAGCATAAACCCCAAGGCCAGATCTTGAGCGATCAGAATCGCCAGCATGATCTGACCGTGGCGGGTGTTTATTTCTCCTCGCTCGGTGAGCATTTTCAACACAACGGCAGTCGAGGAAAGCGACAAGAGTGCGCCCCAAAAGATGCCCTCAGGCAGGCTATCTACCCAGCCAAAGGTGAGCGCGATCGCGCTCACCAATCCCGTCGTCAGCCCCATTTGAAACAAGCTGCCCTGCAAAGCAACATTACGAACTCGGTTGAGTTCTTCTAAAGAGAACTGCACGCCCAGCGCAAACAACAGGAAAGCCACTCCCAGCTCTGCCAGCTCTTGAATATTGCCCGTATCTGTAATCAGCCTGAGGCCCAACGGCCCGATTACTAACCCACTCGCTAAGTAGCCCAGCAGCACCGGCTGTCGCAATCGACTGACAATATAGCCTCCAGTAGCAGCGGCTCCCAAAACCAGCATCAGCTCAAACGTAAAACTCGTTTCTGAAGCCATATTTGCGGAACTCCTATGTGCTTACGCTTTCAAAGTAGCAGCGTCAAGCCTACCGTACGCGTCTTTACCTGTGAGCGAGATCGTTCCTATACAGCCACCATTCCCTGCCAGATAAAGAATGTGGCCATTCCCAAAACAATCGTCAAAAGCAAATTTTGAGTGAGACGGCTAACGACGATGGCCGCGATCGCCCCCACCAACCGAGCATTCATATAGCTGACATGCAGTGCCCCATCGCTGAGCAGCACTTCAGGGACGACAATCGCGGTGAGCACTGCAGGCGGCACATAGAGCAGTGCTCGGGCGGCAGGCTAATATGGCTGCTTGCGCCATATACCAGGTAGCGAATGGCGAAGGTCACCATTGCCATGCCTAAAATAGTCAAGACTTCGTTCATAGTGTTGGAGAGATAAAACTATTGTTTACGACTTTTGTCTGGCAGTGCGCTCAGTCAGGACGCCTGCTGTGATGCCAGAGATCGCTGCAATCATCAGCCCTAGTTTGTAGGCAGTGGATTAGCCACAACCGAGAGTGCACCCGCGACAATCACCGCTGCGAGCATGGGCCGAGTTTTCAAATAGGGAATAACCATGCCGATAAAGGTTACCGACATCGCAAAGTCGAGTCCCCATTCGTCCGCATTGGGAACCATCTGACCGACCGTAATGCCCAGTAGAGTGGAGACTTGCCAGTTTCTGTACATGGCGATCGCCGCGCCCAAATAGTACCAGTGCTTGTAAGGAGACGGATCGTTAGCCTCATAGCGGCGAATAGCTACCGCAAACGCTTCATCGGTGAGCCAGAAGGCCAGGGGTATTTTCCAGCGCTGCGATCGCGCCTTAACGTAAGGTACCAGGCTGACTGCATACAGCAGATGCCGCAGGTTGACTACAAACGTTGTCCTCACAATGAGTAGCCAGCTTGTATTTGTAGCGATCATGCCCACCGCAATAAACTGGGAAGATCCGGCAAATACCAGCGCTGACATTGCTAGGGTAACTTCGGCTGAAAGGCCACTGCCGATCGCTAAAGTCCCAAAGATAATTCCAAAAGGAATCGCTCCTACAATCAGCGGAAAGATATCGCTTGCCCCTGCCCAAAATTCGTTGGTGTCTTTAGTTTTTCGCCACCCTGATTTAGGGCCGCTGAAAGCCTTATCACACCGTTCCGGTTTGGCCTCATTTTAGGGGGTGGCGAAAACTTACAGACACTAACGGACTACGATGCGGTCAAAGCAGGCGTCCCCCTAGAAGGCAGTAACAGACAGGTGGAGGGGCAAAACAATCGCCTGAAGATGCTCAAACGACAGATGTTTGGTCGCGCTGGTCTTGACCTGCTGGCCAAGCGGCTCATTCTAGCCAGCTGACCTAATGATGTCGCCGGA
>JBGTIK010000304.1:0-8001 GCA_041745715.1 Phormidesmis sp. | reverse complement strand
CCTGCTAAAGCAGCTTTACGAGGGTGACAAGCAGGCTCAGGTGCCAACGCGAGAGCTTTATGCACTGCTCAATGCCCGCTCTGTGCAGGAGTTTAACGGGCAGCGCTGGTTTGGGGTGCATCCGCTGGTGGTGGATATTTTGGTGTCGCAGAAGCGTTTGACGACAGGAGCAGCCGGTGGAACCTTCTGAGGCTCATGCGGATACTGGATCTGCCTTGCTGTCGGGCAGTATGGCTTCGGATAGTATTGCTCCGGGCAGTATTGATGACGTTTGCCAGCGGCTGCTGCTTTGGGGACGGCGTGAGGGGGGCGGCTTGGCGCGGGTGGAATATAGCTCGGAGTTTGACCGGCAGCGGGTGGTGCAGCGGTTGCAAGGTGAGTTGGCGCAAGCTGGTATTGCCTGGACTGAAATTAAGCTGCCCACTCGCTGTGAGGCGACGGAAATTGTACGGTTTTTGCGGGAGCGGCTGAGTCAGGTGCCGCAGGGTGTAGTTTCGGTGACGGGCTTTGCAACCGCTTTTGACTCTAAGTTGGCGGATGCGCTGCGGGTGGTGAATTTTAACCGGGAGGCACTGGTGGCCTTGCCGCTACGACAGCTATGGTGGATGACGCCCCTGCTGTTGCGAACGTCGCTTCATGCGATGCCGGATTTGCATGGTTGGTTTAGGCCGCAGCTACAGCTCAGTCCGGCGGTGCCCGCACAGGAGTTCTTGCAGGCACCCCCCCGGTTAGGATCTGAGCAGGTTCGAGGCATTAATTTTGAGGATGCTCGTCAGCGAAGTAAGAATTTGTTGGCTCAGTTTTTTACGGCGCGGCAAGCCGGGACTGCGGATCAGGATTTGCTGGTGACTTATTTGCTGCCAGCGTTGGAGAGTTTGGCGGAGGTGGGAGCGCAGCGGGAACTGCGGGATTTGACATCGCAATTTGAAGGTTTTTTGGGGTCGTTAAGGCTGGGTAAAACGACTGAAATGGTTACAGCAGTAACTCGATTGGCAAAATTGTATGCAGATCAAGGCCGCTATACAGAAGCGGAACCGTTAGTTGTTCAAGCGCTCGAAATCAGTAAAGCGGCACTGGGCGATCGCTATCCCAACACCGCCGCCAGTCTGAATAACTTGGCATTACTGTACCAGTCGCAGGGCCGCTATGGCGAAGCCGAACCTTTGTACGTGCAAGCGCTCAAAATCAGTAAAGCGGAACTGGGTGATCGCCATCCCTCCACCGCCAGCAGTCTGAATAACTTGGCAGGACTGTACAAGTCGCAGGGCAGCTATGTCGAAGCCGAACCTTTGTATGTGCAAGCGCTCGAAATCAGGAAAGCGGAACTGGGCGATCGCCATCCCTCCACCGCCAGCAGTCTGAATAACTTGGCAGGACTGTACGAGTCGCAGGGCCGCTATGTCGAAGCAGAACCTTTATATGTGCAAGCGCTCGAAATCAGGAAAGCGGAACTGGGCGATCGCCATCCCTCCACCGCCACCAGTCTGAATAACTTGGCAGGACTGTACGAGTCGCAGGGCCGCTATGTCGAAGCCGAACCTTTATATGTGCAAGCGCTCGAAATCTGGAAAGCGGAACTGGGCGATCGCCATCCTTCCACTGTCAGCATTCTGAATAACTTGGCTGTGCTTTACGCCAACACTGATCGCCTTGCCGAAGCTGCTGATTTGATGTCCAAAGCCCTCAGCATCAGGGAAGAAGCCTTTGGGCCAAGTCATCCCAGCACCCTCTCCTCGCGCAACAGCTTCGCGGCTATGCAACAACAGCTCTTAGACTAATTCAGCTTGGTGGCCAGAATGCGGCGTTGGCTAGGGCGTTGGATAAATCCGGTAGCCACGAAAAAGCATCCGCTAAAATAGAAACACATCAAAGCAAAACATCAATGCCTCCATCGGGATTTGAGTGGAATGAAGAAAAAGCTCAAGTCAATTTACGCAAGCACGGCGTTGCCTTCACCGAAGCCACGACAGTTTTCGACGACCCCAACTGTCTCGTCATGGATGACAAAGAACACTCAATCGGCGAAGCCCGCTTTCTGATCCTTGGTTGCTCTATTGTTTACAGGCTGCTTCTAGTCGTTCACTGCGATGGCGAAGCCTTCCAAGGGAATCGCAACGAAAATATCCGTATCATCAGCGCCCGTCCAGCCACCGCCTCTGAAAAACGTACCTACCAAGCAGGACTCTAAAACTATGACAAACTCCACCATCCTAGACGATGACATGCGTGAAGAATGCGACTTCAGCCGCGCTACTCGTGGCACTCCCCACCAGCATCTCGTCAAACGCCCCATTAAAATCGAAACCGCTGACGGCACCCATCACAGCGTCCAAATCAAAACCATTGAACTAACTGCCACCATCGCTCCCAATGGCACCCTAACCCTCCAACTCCCCCCAGATATCACCCCTGGAGAACACCGCATGACCCTCCTCATTCAAGAAGAACAAGCGATCGCGCAACCTCATACCTGATAAAACTATGTAGAGCAACTATATAGAGCGACAGAGGATTAATTAGAAGTGCCAAAAACTTCTCAGGTGCAGCGAGTAGGCATTATCGGCGGCGGCCAGCTAGCTTGGATGATGGCCGCTGGGGCAAAGTCGCTAGGGATTGACCTGCTAGTGCAAACGCCGAATGCCGACGATCCGGCCTGTGCTATTGCCCACAAAACCTTCTTAGGCGCAGTCGCCGACGCCTCAGTCACCGCTCAAATGGCCGAGCAGTGCGATGTCATTACCTTTGAAAATGAATTTATCGACTTAACAGCGCTGCGTCAGCTAGCCCAGCAAGGCACCGTCTTTTATCCCCAGCTCGATTGCTTAGAACCTTTGCTAGATAAATACGATCAGCGGCAGTACTGCGATCGCCACCACCTGCCCTCACCCCCTTTTAACACCCTCAATGATGAGCGCGAGCGCCCCCTCCTCACCGAAAAAGTCAATCAAATCGCCCTACCCCTAGCCCTTAAAACTCGGCGACATGGCTATGACGGCCAAGGCACCTTTATTTTGGACTCACTCGCCGCCGTCAGCGACACCTGGCAAACCCTGGGCCATCAGCCCGTACTGCTAGAAGCCTTCGTCGCCTACGAAAAAGAACTCGCCGTCATGGTCGCCCGCTCCTGCTCAGGCGAAGTCGCCGTTTACCCCGCCGTCGAAACGCAGCAGATTGATCAGGTGTGTCGGCGAGTGATTGCACCGGCGCAAATTGGTCGCAGCGTGGCCGCAGAAGTGAGCGCGATCGCCACTCAATTAGTCAATGCGCTAGGCATCGTTGGCATCTTGGGCATCGAGCTATTTTTGACCTCAGCAGGCAAATTGCTAATCAATGAAATTGCGCCCAGAACACACAATTCTGGCCACTACACGCTAGATGCTTGCGCCACCTCCCAGTTTGAACAGCAGCTCAGAGCTGTCTGCGGCCTGCCGCTAGGCTCAACCGCACTCACGCACCCAGGCGCAGTCATGGTCAATTTACTCGGCACCGAATCAGCCACGGATGATTATGCCCAGCAAAGAGCAGCCTTAGCGAAACTACCCAATGCTCATCTGTATTGGTATGGTAAGCAGCGATCGCGTCCGGGTCGCAAAATGGGCCATGTGACAATCCTCACCGACAGTCTCGATCACTCTGCCAGCAGCAATCACTCAGCCGCTGCCATCATTCAACAGGTCGAAAAAATTTGGTACTAGCGGCACTATCACAGCCCTAGCGGGCAAATTACCTTTTGAATAACTCATCAATAGCAGGAATACCCGTCACACTTCTGTATGGATTTCACCCAATTGCACCTTGTCGCACCTGGGGGAAGGTTCGCTATGATAGCGACAGTTCTGCTACGGCGTTGGTGACTGCCAACAACGTTTTCTGATCTATGTTTTTCATTGAAAGGGTGTCTAGATGCTGAGGTGGCAGTATACCGGGCTTGTACTCGGAAACTATAAACCTTTGGCCGCGATTCCCACCTGGTTACCCCAGGTCAAAAACTGAGGTAAGACGGCGCTGCGGTGGAACTATTTAAGAATCCTTGTCCTTTGGGCGAGGATTTTTTGCTTTTGGCTACACATCGGGCCTAAAGCCCGCTAGCATTTGATGAGGCAAATAGCCGTTGATGATCTGATGATCTAGGGTTTGCTGATTGAGTCTTTAGCCGGGGTTTCCTTTGAGCCATTTCGACGCTTCCGTTTCGGCCCCGACCCAAACTGCCCCGACCCAAACTGCCCAAACAGTGCGGCTACCCAATGGCCTCACGGTGATTCATCAGGAAATGGCGACCCCGGCGGTGGTCGTGGATGTGTGGGTCAAAGCCGGAGCAAGGCAAGAACCGGCTGAATGGTCGGGCATGGCTCATTTTTTAGAGCACATGGTATTTAAAGGGACCTCGCTGATCCAGCCGGGTGAATTTGACTGGGCCATCGAAAGCCAGGGTGGCATAACCAATGCGGCCACCAGTCATGACTACGCTCATTTTTATATCACGGTAGCCGCAGACGCCTTACCGCAAACGCTGCCTTATTTGGCTGACTTACTGCTCAATGCAGCGATTCCGGCAGATGAGTTCGACCGAGAGCGCCAAGTAGTGCTAGAAGAAATTCGTCAGGCCCATGACGATCCCGACTGGGTGGGCTATCAGGCGCTGTGTGAGCTGATGTACGCCGATCATGCCTATGGGCGAGCGGTACTCGGCACCCCAGAGATTTTACTGGCCCGCTCACCGGAAGAAATGCGGCGGTTTCATCAGGCTCACTATCAGCCCGAAAATATGACGGTAGCGATCGCGGGCGGCATTTCCCAAGCCCAAGCCCTAGATCTGATTCAGCAATCCTTCTCTCGATTCGCAGCGCCGATAGATTGCCCCACAGCAAGCGATCGCGCCCTCCCTGAGCCCACTCACCAACACCAAACCCTACAGCTTCCGAATCTAGAACAAAGCCGCTTAACAATGGCCTGGATGGGGCCGGGAATCTCGCAGATTGAAACGGCCTCTGGGCTGGATTTACTGGCAGTGCTGCTCGGCGGTGGCCGCACTGCTCGGCTCGTGCGAGAGCTGCGAGAAGAGCGGCAGCTCGTGGAGGGCATTGACAGTCATTTTTCCTTGCAGCAAGCCTGTAGCATATTTACGATTTCGATGTGGCTAGCGGCTGATCAGGTGGCGAGGGTAGAAGAGATTGTGCGCGATCGCATCTCCGACCTCAGCGCCACCCCCATATCTACCGCCGAGCAGTCACGCTGCCAACGACTGCTGCTCAACGACTACGCCTTTGGCACCGAAACCCCCAGCCAAATCGCCGGACTCTACGGCTATTACGCCACCGTCGCCGTCGCCGAACTCGCTAGCCGCTATCTCACCTATCTCAGCGCCCAAACCCCTGAAAAGCTCCAGCACATTGCCCAGCAGTATCTGCGCCCTGACCGCTACACCGCTGTAGTGCTTAATCCTGAATAACAGCCAGACTGTGAGATCATATACCCATCGCAACCCCTACACTGCCACTGTGACTTCTTCTTCTCTTCTTGCCCAACAGCCCACCCAACAGCCCACTACCCTGCGCACCACGCTACCGAATGGTCTCACTGTCATCGCCGTCGAAAATCCGGTCGCTGATATTGTCGCCTCCCGCATTTTTATTCGAGCCGGTCAGCTCCAAGAAACGACTGAAACCAGCGGCCTCTTTGACTTACTCACCGCTGTCCTGACCAAAGGCACCGCCACCAAAAACGCCCTGGAAATTGCCGAAATTGTCGAGTCTATGGGCGCTAGCTTCGGCGCAGATTCCTCTTCTGACTACAGCATTGTCAGCCTCAAAACCGTCTCGGCTGATTTTGAAACCGTGCTGGGCCTCGCGGCTGAAGTGCTGCGCGAACCGAGCTTTCCTGAACATGAAATTGAGCTAGAGCGACGGCTGCTGTTGCAGGGGCTCAAATCGATGAAAGAGCAGCCCTTTAGCGTCGCCTACAACCATCTGCGTGAGGCTATGTATGCTGGCCACCCGTACGGCCTGCCGCACGCTCAGTCAGAAATTTGCCTCAAAGGCTTTACCCAATCGGACTTGCACAGCGCTCACCAGCAATATTTCCGCCCAGACAATATGGTGATTACGATTGTGGGCCGTCTATCGCCAAACTTGGCTCTGAAGCTAGTCGAACAGTTCTTTGGTGATTGGCCGCTACCGGCTGAGCCACTGCCGCCAGTGAGCTTACCACCTTTAACCGGAGCCGCTCAAAAAATTGTCACCGTGCAAGAAACCAATCAGGCGTTTATTGTATTGGGTCACTTAGCGGGCAGTGTGAGCGATCCTGACTATGCGGCCCTGAAGCTGATCAGCACCTATTTGGGCAACGGGCTGTCGAGTCGGCTATTTGTGGAGCTACGCGAAAAGCAGGGCCTAGCTTACGATGTGTCGGCCTTTTATCCGACTCGGCTCGCAGCCTCACAGTTTGTCGCCTACATCGGCACCGCACCCGAAAATCTTCAGGTGGCGCTAGCGGGCCTTCAGGGTGAAATTGCTCGACTCAAAACGACCCCGCTGAGCGATGAAGAGCTACAGGTTTCTAAAAATAAGATTTTGGGTCAGTATGCGCTCGGAAAGCAAACCAATGGCCAAATTGCCCAGACCTACGGCTGGTACGAGGTGCTGGGGTTGGGCATGGAATTTGATGACGCGTTTCCTAAAGCGATTTCTGCGGTCACCTGCGCCGCTGTCCAAGCCGCTGCCCAACGCTACTTTATTGAGCAGTCCGTCTCTATTCTCGGCCCAGCCGCCACCGTGGCACCGTTACAAGCAGTGGAGTCGTTACCAGCAGTAGAGCCGCTGCAATCTGTGGAATCGATCTAATGGCTGATTCATCCTTGCCTGTTTTCGATCTCCCGACCGCTGAGGCCATAACTTGGCAATGGCGAGGCTTGAGCATTGGCTATCAGCAAGCGGCCACCGAGCAAAACCAAGACAACCCAGCCATACCCGCCGTCGTTCTCATCCACGGCTTTGGGGCATCGAGCATTCACTGGCGCAAAAATATCCCGGCCCTGGCCCAGACCTGCCGAGTGTACGCAATTGATCTGCTGGGCTATGGCAAATCGGCCAAGCCCACGCCCGGAAAGCCCTTAGACTATACCTTTGAGACCTGGAGCCAGCAGGTGCTGGACTTTTGCTATCACATCGTTGGTCAGCCCGCTTTTTTGATTGGCAACTCGATTGGCTGCATTGTGGCGATGCAGGCGGCTGTGAGCGATCGCAAATGGGTGCGCGGGGTGGCCATGCTGGACTGCTCACTGCGCCTCCTGCATGATCGCAAGCGCCAGACCCTGCCGTGGTATCGCAGCGGCCCGACGCCCCTAATTCAAAAGGCGCTGGGCTACCGACCGCTGATCAGCTTCTTTTTTGCTCAGCTAGCCAAGCCCAAGGCCGTTAAGCGGATTTTACGCCAAGCTTATGGCCGCAAAGAAGCGGTTACCGATGAACTGGTTTCGCTGCTGCTAGAGCCTGCGTTTGATGAAGGCGCAGTGGACGTTTTTTTAGCCTTTATTCGCTACTCGCAAGGCCCCATTCCCGAAGATCTGCTGCCTCAGATCACCTGCCCTACCCTTATTTTGTGGGGCAAGGAAGACCCCTGGGAGCCGATTGAGTTAGCCCGCGCTTACGCGGAGTATCCCGCCGTGGAAGACTTTGTTGAGCTGGAAGGCTTGGGCCATTGCCCGCAGGATGAAGCCCCTGAACTCGTGAATCCAATTTTAGCAGAATGGATAAAGCAGTGTGTGGAGAAAAGTGCGGGTTAAAGGGTGCGCTCTAGACAAAAAATCACCTCTCATCACGGCCGATGAGAGGTAAGGGCAACAGTTAAACGCTTGTGCTGTACATACAACCCACATTCCGCCCTTTGAAGTGTCACACTCAGGTATTAATGATAGAGCCCTGTTTTGGAAAGACTTTCATGGCTTAGCAGTTCAAATGAACTAAGTCATAAAAATTCTCAATTAAGGTTAACTATTGAGAACCA
>JBGTIK010000303.1:0-5857 GCA_041745715.1 Phormidesmis sp. | reverse complement strand
ACCGTAGGTTTCGATGAATTCGCGGCGAGGGGCAACGCGATCGCCCATCAGCACCGTAAAGATCCGATCTGCTTCTGCTGCATCTTCAATTTCAATGCGCTTTAGCGTGCGGCTTTCGGGGTTCATGGTGGTATCCCAAAGTTGCTGTGGCATCATTTCACCCAAGCCTTTAAAGCGCTGAATGTTGTATTTAGCGTTGGCAGGCAGGGCCGCAATGCCTTCTTGCAGTTCTCTTTCGCTATAGCAATAGGTGTGGCTACGACCTCGCTCTAGCTTGTACAGCGGCGGGCAGGCAATGTAAATGTAGCCCTGATCCACTAAATCGCGCTGATAGCGATAAAAGAACGTCAGCAGCAGCGTCCGAATGTGCGAACCATCGACATCGGCATCGGTCATCAGACAAATGCGGTGATAGCGAAGGTTGTCGGGGTTGAAGTCTTCGCCTTTGATACCGAGGCCGAGGGCGGTAATCAAAGACTGAACCTCGTTATTTTTGTAGATTTTAGCGTCGTCGGTTTTTTCGATGTTGAGAATTTTGCCTCGCAGCGGCAAGATCGCTTGGAAGCGGCGATCGCGCCCCTGCTTCGCACTGCCGCCCGCAGAATCTCCCTCTACAATAAAGATCTCCGACTCACGCGGATCGCGAGAGCTACAGTCTGAGAGCTTACCAGGCAGCGTCGAAGACTCCAGCACCGACTTACGACGCACCAAATCGCGCGCTTTTTTAGCCGCTTCAGCCGCATTAAACGCCTGAATTGCTTTATCTAAAATGGCATCTGCCACGCTGGGGTTGAAATCCAAATATTCGCTGAGCGCTTCGCCGACTAGCGAATCAACAATGCCGCGAACTTCGGTATTGCCTAGCTTGGTTTTGGTTTGACCCTCAAATTCTGGATCGGGCACCTTCACCGAAACTACCGCCGTCAGCCCTTCGCGGATGTTTTCACCCGCCATGTTCGACTCTGCGTCTTTCCGCTTTTTGCGCTTGCGGGCAAATACGTTCATGGTGCGCGTCAGCACCGCTTTGAGCCCTTCTAAGTGAGTGCCGCCATCAATCGTGCGAATGTTGTTGGCAAAGCCCATGAGGTTATCGGAAAAAGCGTCGCTGCACCACTGCAAAGCGGCCTCTACCTGCACGCCATTCTTATCAGCATTGACATAAATAATGTCAGGATGCAGCGGCTCTTTATCGCTGTTGATGTACGCCACATATTCTTTAATGCCACCTTCATAGCAATAACGCGACTCTCTCGGCTCTTTAGCTTTAATCAGCTCTAGCCGGTAGTCAGTAAAGATAATATCGACGCCTGCATTGAGGTAGGCTAGTTCGCGCAAGCGCCGAGCTAGCGTATCGTAATCGAATTCAGTGGTGTGAGTGAAAATTGTCACGTCCGGCTTGAAAATTACCTGTGTGCCGGTTCTATCAGTGCCTTGTGCGGTTTTGAGCGTGCCTATGGGGTTGCCTTGCTCAAAGCGCTGCGTGTGCACTTTACCTTCACGCCAAACGGTGACCTCTACCCATTCAGACAGCGCGTTTACAACTGAAACGCCGACGCCATGCAAACCACCCGAAACTTTGTAGCCACTGTCGCCACCAAACTTACCGCCTGCATGAAGTACGGTCAGTACAGTTTCTAAAGCTGACTTACCGGTAGCGGGGTGAATATCGGTCGGGATGCCGCGACCGTCATCGACGACTGTAACCGAGCCATCGGCATTAAGCGCAGCGGTAATGCGACTACAGTGACCAGCTAGCGCTTCATCGACGGAGTTATCAATAACTTCGTACACCAAATGGTGCAGACCGCGTGGGCCCGTGCTCCCAATGTACATTCCAGGCCGCTTACGAACAGGCTCAAGTCCTTCTAAAACCTGAATCTGCTGAGCGCCGTAGTTATTGCTATTCACCATACATGTTCTCCTAGGTCAGTTCTCCTGAGGTCAGCGATGACCGTTAATGCATCAATTGATAGCGCTTCTGATAGTGCTTCAATTTTTAAGCGCCGTCAAAGCCCTGAAAGGCCACTTTGAGGCTATAAAATGATATTGTGCCTATGGATTCTAGCACAAAGGCGTTAAAAGCGATTTTAGAGCCCCTTCAGCGCACGTATAAAAATGGGGTCATAGCCTGCTTTTAAAAGGGCCTTGGCAAAGGTACTGCCATCGGGCTAAGATTTGCGCGCCCAGAATACTGCTATCTCTCGGCAAAAGCGCCTCTATATTAATAGAGTATTGATTCGATTGATCGCTGATAAAGCAGTACGGCTAGATCATCTAGATAAAGCCGTTTAGACAAAATAATCCAATAAGTTCGTTTGTACTATATTAAGCCACATTTGATCATTATTGCTGGCCCGACGGCTTCTGGAAAGTCGGGCTTGGCAATGGCCTTAGCTCAGCGCTGGCCTGCGGTGATTCTCAGCGCCGATTCGCGGCAGGTGTATCGGGCATTTGATATCGGTACGGCAAAGCCTTCTGTAGCAGATCGTCAGGCGGTGCTCCATCAGCTCATTGATATCTGTGAGCCGACTGAAACGCTGACTGTGGCGGATTACCAACAGCGGGCCCAGCGGGCGATCGCTCAAATTCATCATCAGGCGCAGCAACATCCGCTTTTGGTCGGTGGCACTGGGCTTTACCTGAATGCGGTGGCCAAAGGACTCAAAATTCCTCAAGTACCGCCGCAGATGGAATTGCGATCGCAGCTCATCACCCTCACTCAACCCTATTGTTACGCCTTACTTCAGCAAGTAGATCCGGCTGCGGCTGAGCGCATTCATCCACACGATCAGGTCAGGACGCTGCGATCGCTAGAAGTGTTTTATGTTACGGGGCGCACGATTTCTAGCCAGCAGGGTGAGCAGCCGCCGAGCTATCCAATCTTATATATAGGACTCGCTTGTGATGTAGAAAAACTGCGATCGCGTATCACTAAGCGCACCCACGATATGGTTGCCGCCGGTTTTGTGACTGAAGTCGCCGGTTTAATTGAGCAATATGGGCCTGATTTGCCCTTACTGAAAACCTTGGGCTACGCTGAAATGCAGCAGCATTTGGCCGGAGAGATTTCTTTGGAGACTGCGATCGCGCTGACCGTGCAGCATACCTGCCAGTTTGCTAAACGCCAGCGCACTTGGTTTCGCAAAGAGCCTCGCATCGAGTGGTTTGATGCCGATGAACCAGACTTAATTGCACAGGTCAGCGACCGAGTTGAACAGTTCACTCGTCAATTGCAGGTTTCGGCCTGATTTCTGTTTAACTGCTTTGCCTGAACTAAAGCTCTTCAGTTTCTAGCTGTTTTATCGGCACGGCGAGTTCTTTTTTCTTGGCGGGTTCAAATTCGGGCGATCGCGCCGGAATCAATTCCTTCTGCCTTTCAGGGACTTTCTCTAGCTGCCGCTCTTCTAGCTTCAGCGGCAGTCTCATCGGCTGCTGCTGCTCCACAGCGTGCGTCTTCGGCAAGCTTCGCTCTAACTCATCTAGCGGTCGAGGAATCACCATCACCGAATTCAGCTCACCAATGCGCTCCGCCTCATTCATTCCAGCTTCGACCGCGATCACTACATTCGAGAGCGAACCCTGAATAATAATAGTGCACAGCCCCTCGCCAATGGTTTCGTGAGAGAGCAGCGTAATTTCAGCCGATTTGGTCATGGCATCAGCCGCGCCCACCATCGCCGGAAAACCTCTAGTTTCCAGCAGCCCAATTGCGCTACCGCCCATCGACTGCCCCACGCCTTCTAGCGCTTCTAACCGCGTATTGATTGGTAGCACCGCCTCCAAATTCGCCATCGGACGCGGAATCATTGACGCCGAGACAAACTGTCCAAACTGCTTAGCGGTTTCTTCCCCTATGCGTACCGCCATTCGCACATCGGCCACGCCGCCGCGCACAATTGCCGTACAGTGCCCGCCCCCAGTTTTCTCGTAGCCAACCAAAAACACATTAGCCGACTTCATCATGGCGTCAGCCGTGCCAATAATTGCTGGAAAGCTAGTGGTAGAAACCATCCCCAAGGCCGTATCGTACAGCCAGTTACGGGCTGTGACGGTCGGCTTGCGAAGAGGCGTAGCATCTGAGTGCATGGGTTAAGGAGAGGAGTTGTCGTTCAAGGGCTGTCGGTGGGGAAACAGCGTTGAAATTAGCTGAGAAACCTGTTCGCGGCCATAGACTCTATCGTAAGAGGGCCGCACTTCTAGAGAGGAAGCCCCGTTACCGTTTTGAGAAGCGCCATTTTGAGTGGCACCGTTCTGAGAGACGCCATTTTGAGAAACGCTATTTTTAAAGGAGCCATTTTGAGAAGCGCTATAGCCTGATTGTACGCCATTAGTCGAAGAGCTGTATCCGAACGGCTGCTTGACTTTATCATTAGCAAAATTGTTAGTTGAATAGACAGTTGCAGGGCTAACGCCAGTAGCGCTAACAGCTATAGGTGATGACGACTCAATTAACGTATCTGGCGGCAAGATGGCTTCTGCTTCTATTGCCGGATTAATGACGGTGCTGCCCGCACTGATGCAGGCATTCACACCAATGCTGCCCTGCCCAACGACCAACACATTGGCTCCCAAGCTGGCCCCATCGGCAATGCTGAGAACGCCCGCGCGGGACTGAATACACACGCCAGCTGCTAGACACACGCCTTTGCCCACCACAATTCGGCTACCAATAGCGGCTTGCAACACGACCCCTGAAGCGATCGCTGCCGTCGCTTCGATGGTGACATCACCCACCACACAGTAATGGGTGTCGCTCACTAAACTCGGTGCCCGCTGGGCCATGGCATTTGTAGGTAGTGGACTCTAAAACTAACGGACTCTAAAACTGATGGACTCTAAAACTAATCATAGTCGCTGAGCGCATCCGCATTATGGGCGTTGAATAGTCGTCTCTAGCACCCGCCGCTTAGCAGTCGGATCAACGCCCACCAACCTTACATAGTCACCCTGATGCTGCGCTAACTGCTTGCCAAGCGCCGAAATCGCCTCCGCCGGACGACGCGCATCAATCGCTGGCCCAGTCTGCCAGATGCCGCTACGGAACCGACGCTTATCCGCAAATTCAATCGCAATCCGACAGCCCTGATTAACTAGCTGAGTCACCTGATTCATCACGTCAGAATCGACGGCACCGCTGCCATTGCCTTTACCCGACTGCAAAAAGGCCGGATCGTCGTAGTGAGGCGGATTGGCATTAATCGGATCTCTTCTGCTAGATGCGCCTTGAGCCCCAGATGAAAATTCAACGGCTTGCCCCGGCTTTTGAACTGTCGTAGCGGAGCCGCGTGTTTTGAGTGATTTGTTCACCCCAAAAACGCGCACGTACTTATCAGCGTTTTGCGACAAAAAGCTCTGTAGCTGATTGATCGACTGCACTGACGGCGCAGTTTGCCAAAGGCCGCTGCGATAGCGCCTTGTATCAGCGTGCTCTACGCCCACTTGATTGCCCTGAGCAAGAATTTGACTCACGGTCTGCGCCGCGAGGCCACCGCTACCCGCTTGCGTACCACCGGATGAGCCAGAACCGTATGAAGAACCGCCGCCATACGAACCGCTGCTGCTAGCGGGAGCCGCATTTGCTGGCGCATGACTCGGCGAGACAGACACCGGCTTACCATCTGCCCGCTGAATCGTAATAGAACCTAGCCGCTGCTTGGCTTGAGAGTTAATGCCAAACATCCGGACATACTCGCCGCCGTGCTCAGCAAGGCAATGCTCCAATCGTGACAGCACCTCTTGCTCATTATTTGAGCGAATAGGAGAGCAGCTTTTCCATACGTTGCTACGATAGCGCCGAGCATCCGCATGTTCGGTGCCAACCGCGTAGCCGCCGCGCAGCAGGTTGCGCACTTCTTGT
>JBGTIK010000302.1:0-6274 GCA_041745715.1 Phormidesmis sp. | reverse complement strand
ATTTTTTATGTCTAGGGGCCAAGCCAAACGTCAAGCAACCGCTCAGCACTGGCACACGCTTGATATTAATGAAGCCATAGCTTACTCTACGAGTTAGCGCTGATACGGGGCTTGGTGCGACAGAAGCTGAGCAGCGACTGGCCAACTATGGACTGAATGAACTGGTCGAAACGGGTGGGCGTAGCCGCTGGCAAATTTTGCTCGATCAGTTTACCGATGTCATTCTGCTGATGCTAATTGGCATTGCCGTTGTGGCTGCGGTGCTAGATGTACGCGCTGGCAAGTTTCCAAAAGATGCGGTGGCGATCGCGGCGATTGTTCTGGTCAATGCAATCTTAGGCTACCTGCAAGAAAGCCGCGCCGAAAAAGCCTTAGCCGGACTCAAAACGCTCTCAGCACCTAGTGTGCAGGTGATTAGAGATAGCCAAAGGCAGTCGCTACCTGCTAAAAACCTGGTGCCAGGAGACATTGTGCTGCTAGAAGCAGGCGATCAGGTCGCTGCCGATGGCCGATTGCTAGAAGCAGCCACTCTCCAAGCGAGAGAATCGGCGCTGACCGGGGAAGCAACGGCGGTCGAGAAACAGGCTCAAGCGAAGCTGCCGGAAGATGCGGCTTTAGGCGATCGCAAAAATCTAGTTTTTCAAGGCACCGAGATTGTCCATGGGCGCGGCAAAATGCTCGTTACCCGCACCGGCATGGAAACAGAGCTAGGCCGCATCGCCACTCTGATTCAGTCCGTATCAATTCTCTCCACGCCTTTGCAACAGCGCCTCAAGCAGCTAGGCAACGTCTTAGTCGCCAGCTCTCTCTCTTTAGTCACTCTCGTCGTGGTAATCGGCACCCTCATTATGGGCTGGTCAGCCTTTGAAGATTTGCTCGCCGTTTCATTGAGTATAGCCGTCGCTGTTGTCCCCGAAGGGTTACCGGCGGTAATCACGGTAACACTGGCGATTGGCACACAGCGCATGGTCAAACGACAAGCCCTAATTCGGCGATTGCCCGCAGTCGAAACCTTAGGCTCAGTCACCACCATCTGCTCAGATAAAACCGGCACGCTAACGCAAAACAAAATGGTTGTGCAGTCAATTCACATCGCCGGACTGCCTTTTGAAAGTGACCTTAGCGTGAGCGGGGAAGGCTATGCCCCCCAAAGAGAATTCCGTCTCCAGGGCAAACCAATTTCGCCGTTAGAGAAGCCTACTCTTTCTCTGTTGCTTTTGAATTGCGCCCTGTGCAACGATGCCGCCCTCCAAACGCAAACTGTTTCAGCGGACGAAAAAGAATGGACGATTGTTGGCGATCCCACAGAAGGTGCGCTGGTGACGCTGGCTGCCAAAGCTGGGCTCGAAAAAGCGACCTTAGAGTACGAGTTTCCTCGGCTTAACGAGTTTCCGTTTTCCTCTGAGCGAAAGCGGATGAGTGTGGTCGTTAAAGTTCCTGAAACCAACCAGCTCAATCTAAAATCGGCTGCAGTTGTATTTGTCAAAGGCTCAGCCGAAGCGCTTTTAGATCGCTGCGATCAGGTTGGACAAGGTGCAAAGTTAATGACCCCAGAAGATCGCCAAGGCGTGCTTACTAAAATTGAGGCTTTAGCCAGCCAGGGCGCAAGGGTATTAGGCTTTGCCTATCGGCCTGTCGAACCGCAACAGGCTGAAGAAATGACCGAAGATACGGCTGAAGCGTCTTTGATTTGGCTAGGCTTAGTGGCAATGATCGACGCGCCCAGGCCAGAAGTTCGGTCGGCGGTGAAACGCTGCCAGCAAGCCGGGATTCGCCCGGTGATGATCACCGGCGATCATCCGCTTACCGCTAGAGCTCTAGCCATTGATTTAGAAATGGTCGAAGCTGACGCTAAAGCGCTAAGTGGCCCAGAGATAGAGGCAATGAGTCAAGCAGATTTAGAAGCCGCTGTGGGCTCTGTGAGTGTGTATGCCAGAGTGTCACCAGAGCATAAGCTGCGAATTGTCCAGGCGCTGCAAGCGCAAAAGCAAGTGGTGGCGATGACGGGCGATGGCGTCAATGATGCGCCCGCCCTGAAGCAGGCCGACATTGGCGTAGCGATGGGCATTACCGGCACCGATGTGAGCAAATCCGCCAGTGACATGCTGCTACTAGATGACAATTTTGCTTCGATTGTAGCCGCGACCGAAGAAGGCCGAGTGGTGTACAGCAACATTCGCCGATTTGTGAAATATATTCTGGGCAGCAACATTGGCGAGGTGATTACGATTGCGCTCTCGCCGGTACTGCTGCCGATTGTGGCTGTGCCGCTAACGCCCTTACAAATCCTGTGGATGAACCTAGTCACCGATGGGTTCCCGGCCTTGGCCTTGGCCCTAGAACCGCCTGAACCTAACATGATGGACAGAGCGTCCCATGACCCCAAAGAGAGTATTTTCGCGCGGGGATTAGGGTGGTATATGGTGCGAGTGGGGCTTGTCTTCGCGATTTTGGCAATTTCGCTAATGCTGTGGGCCTATGGGTATACACACAATCCTCAAACAACCGGCAACCTCGATCCAGACAGATGGAAAACAATGGTGTTTACGATGCTGTGTTTATCGCAAATGGGCCATGCTATAGCCGTTCGCTCTAACCGTCAGCTGGCGGTCGAAATGTCGCAGCTTTCCAATCCTTATGTGTTGCTAGCGGTAGTCGTAACAACAATCCTCCAGCTTTTGCTGATATATGTGCCATTTTTGCGTGATTTTTTTGGTACTCACTATCTGTCAACAATAGAACTGCTAGTGTGCGTGGGTTTCAGCTCTTTGCTATTCGTGTGGATTGAGCTAGAAAAGCTGTTTATTCGCAACAGAACAGCGAAAAATTAACGTTATGTTTTCGCTGTTCTGCCTTCAGGGTTTAGCTTCAGAACTTTAGCCTTGAGCGGATTACAGCTCTGATGTTATACCTGTTAAATATCTTGCTCGTTGGCTGCGTGAAAACCTTATCTGTTACATCCGCTATAACGAAGCGGATGACTCAATCGCTCAATCTATTGTGAGTGAACCAGCCAATATTTCCCCCGCAAAGACGATACACTATTATTTGTAGTTGTGTTATTTATGGTTGTGTCAGTTGCCTGCCGGATAGACTGGCAAAACGCATTCAGTGTAGATTGAGTTCAAAAAGCGTATGAATCTTGATAGCCTCGATGGTGAAACTATTAACCGCATAATCGAAATGGCTTGGGAAGATCGCACGCCTTTTGAGGTGATTGAGACGCAGTTTGGCTTAAAAGAAAAAGAAGTCATCGCCCTCATGCGCCGCCAAATGAAGGCTTCCAGCTTTAAAATGTGGCGCAAGCGAGTCACAGCGCGCAAAACCAAACATGCCAAAAATCGAGGCTTTGAAGTTGGTCGTTTTAAATCGAGCAATCAAAAGAATGGTTAGCGGTGGCCAAAAAGCGCTTACTGTGAATAGCTTCTAGAAGATTGCATCTGTCGTGCTGTTTGGCTCTCGGACTAAAAGCAATTGCTAACCCGGCTTTGATGTGGACTTAGCCTTATGATTTTTAAAGCTCCCAAAGCGCTGTTCCTGACCCGACGCTCGAATCGGAAAAGCAGACCAGAACCCGTGCGTAGCCGAAGATTTGTGAGCGATCGCCGCTGACGTTCTCACAGTGGGTCAAATTAAACAGCAACTCACGGTCTTCGTCTAAAACAAATAAGCCCACTGTGCCAATTTTCGTCGATGTCTGGACTCATTCTGGCCTGTGCGACCCGTTCGCCTGAAACGAGCTGAAAAGTTTGGGGATAGGCGGCAAAGGTAACCGCAATCAGCGTACCTAGACAACTAGATAACCGTGTAGGTGAAAGATGTTTTAAACAGCTCAAGCCCTACCCCCAAAGTGCATGGGTGACAGCATATTCCCTACTCAAGCGACTGGCTATCAAAGGGTAAAGCGGGAATAAAAGGCGGTAACTGGGGAGCCTCACCTAGAATCCCGTCGAGCACGAACGTATGGAGAGCGCAAGCGAAGATGTGGTTGAACCATCGTGAATTAGAACCAGCCGCCGAGGCCAATCGGCTGGGGCCAAAAGGCAAAGGATAGGGGCTGACCTGTAGGCCAGGGATCAGTAAGCACTCCCATGAAACCCGGTGGATAGCATCCTCCTAAGCGTTCAAATCAACGGTTATCTGGAACGGGATAACCCACTACGAGACTCTCAGGGGATGGTCGATTACCTGAGCAGGAGCCATCCGCAAGTCCGTAATGGGGAGGATTGCCTCAGAAGCGAATGCCCAGCCTAACCGCTGGGATATGCAGACGTAGGCACGATGATGCAAAAGATAGAGTTGTCAGTCGCGGTTAATAATGTCATGAACCCGTCATTCCAGACGAGGTATGAATGGAACAGGTTGCCCTGGCGAAAGCTAGAGCGGCGAGTGTTTAAGCTGCAAACACGAATCTATCGAGCCTCCCGTCGTGGCGATGTCAAGACAGTTCACAGATTACAACGACTCCTACGGAAGTCCTGGTCAGCCAAATGTCTGGCGGTGCGCCGGGTAACTCAAGATAACCAGGGAAAACGGACAGCGGGCGTAGATGGCGTCGCGTCACTGAAACCGTCTGAACGCCTAACGCTGGTAAATAACTTGAGGCTTACCGAAAAGGCACAACCGACTCGCCGGGTCTGGATACCCAAACCTGGCAAGGCAGAAAAACGCCCTTTGGGCATTCCAACCATGGCAGAAAGAGCCCGACAAGCCTTGTTGAAGCTCGCGCTGGAACCTGAATGGGAAGCCAGATTCGAGCCCAACAGCTACGGGTTCAGACCAGGGCGCTCAGCACATGATGCGATAGAAGCCATCTTTAACTGCATCCGCGTTAAACCTAAGTTTGCGCTAGATGCGGACATCTCCGGATGCTTCGACAACATCAGCCATCAAGCCTTGTTGACAACACTTAACGCCCCGTCTGCGATTCGCCGTCAGGTAAAAGCGTGGCTCAAAGCAGGGGTGATGGAATCAGGCGATTGGTTTCCGACTGAGGCAGGGACGCCACAGGGTGGGGTGATTTCCCCCCTACTGGCGAACATTGCCCTCCACGGGATGGAAATGCGAATCAAACAGGTGAACCCAACGGCTCATCTGATTCGTTACGCCGATGATTTCGTCATTCTGCACGAGCAGCTTGAGGCTGTTCAAGCTTGTCAGCAGGCCATTGTTCCATGGCTAGCCGAGCGGGGTTTAGCACTGCACCCAACCAAAACCCGTTATACCCATACGTTGTATGAATATCAGGGCAATGTGGGCTTCGATTTCTTGGGCTTCACGGTTCGGCAACGCCGAGTCGGGAAGAATCAATCGAAATCTCACCAAGGGTTCAAAACGCTAATCACCCCCAGCAGGCAAAACCTTAAGCGTCATCTGAAGCAAATCAGGTCTATCATCCATGCTTATCAAGCGGCCCCACAGGCGGCACTCATCCAGGCACTCAACCTGGTGATTAGAGGCTGGACGAATTACTTCGCCACAGGCGTCAGTAAAAAGACTTTTGGGACTGCTCAGCACTTGACGTTTCTCAAGCTATGGCGATGGGCTATCCGACGACACCCCAACAAGAGTAAAGGATGGGTAGCCCGCAAGTATTGGCACCAGTCTAAATTTTCGACCCTGGAAAAGAGTGGCTTACGGCTCATCGACCACCAAGATATGCCGATAAAACGACATATCAAAGTAAAAGCTGACCGAAGCCCCTTTGACGGCGACTGGTTGTACTGGAGTCAGCGGTTAGGAAAACATCCTACACTGCCGATACGAGTGGCTACGCTACTCAAACGACAGCGTGGAAAGTGTGCCTTCTGTGAACTGTACTTTAAGGCAGAAGACCAGATGGAAGTAGACCATATCCTCCCTAAATCACAGGGTGGAAACGGTGACTACTCTAATCTACAACTGCTACATCGACATTGTCATGACAACAAAACGGCTACCGATTTGAGGAGGTCTGCTTTGTCAAAGCATTGCATTGTTGAGGAGCCGGATGAAGGGAAACTTTCACGTCCGGTTTTGAAGACAAGCCGTTGAGGTGACTCAGCGGCTTAGTCTAACATGTTTGCTTGTGCCAGTTCCCCAACGCCTGATGGCTCCGTTCAGTCTTCTCTCTACCCTGAGCCCTAGCTAAGGGGCTGAAATCAAGACCAGGCCAGAGGTTGAGCCTTGGCTTCTAAAATGAAGGGGTTGCGGCGCGGACAGCTATCCAGACAATACAAAGGAACTAAATTGCCCCAAATCGCAGCTTCGCCGGTTTAAGGCCATCTAGCCGCAG
>JBGTIK010000301.1:0-3340 GCA_041745715.1 Phormidesmis sp. | reverse complement strand
CTTCCTCTTCTCCCGCCAGATGTACAAATTGGCATAAGGTACTGACGCCTCAGCCACTGGCAGCGATACTGTCTCTACCTGCCCTTCCTCAGCCACCACGTCAGAAACCTGCTGCTGATACTGCAACCGCCGATTTTCATTCAGCACCTGGCGATGGCGATAATGGGAGCGCCTGCGCGGACAGCGCTTTTCACGCCAGCAGTCGTCGCCTTTCTTCCCATGCAGCTGCTGAGCTTGAACCGCACTCAGCTGGGCACATTCTATGCACTTTTTGTTAACTCGACGGGGCATACTTCAGGAATTAGTTGCTTGTAGCAACAAAAACAGCGTTTAGCACAGTCAAAACTGCTCCATGCGTCGCACAGCAGCAGATGACGGATAGCGAGCCTCATCTATGAGCGTTTGTCGCTCAATAACTTGACTATCGCTATTAAAACTAAGAATGCGAGCGGTCACTGCTCCAATCGGAGTACGAGAAATAATCCGCGCTTCCTGTAGATAAAAATGGTCTGACCATCGATCAGTTCGAGGGTTGAAAAACCTGATTAGGTTTCGTGTCTCCCAGTCAATAGAGCCTAAGTCACTACCCTTCTGACGATTGCACACGACACAGGCATAAGCCAAATTATCAATGGTAGTTAAGCCTCCGTGCTTGACACTAATAATATGGTCAACATGACAGCCAAAAAACGTGTCACTTTCAGGTATCAAACAGTACTCACACAAATGATCAGCGCGCTCGGCTACCTGCTGTCGAAGCTCCCGAGAAACGGCAGTTCTTTTTACCATCTCAGGCCACCATCATCTGTCTAGCCCTAGCCTTAGCTAATCGCATAATGTGCTCCAACTGGATGTATAGGTTCAACTCTGTAACCTCCTCCGCTGATAACTCGCTCTCTTTTTCGCGTGCAATCAGCTCACCAATACGGTTCTTAACTTCTTCTGAAGGCTGGAAACTAACTACACTTGCTGGGCTAGTTCCCGCTGCAATAAAATTAATGATTTCGTCGTAGGCTTTAGTCATCTCACTTCCTTAGAAAAACATCACTCATGCCCAGCCCGTTCCAATAAACCTGCCACTTACGCCTTCGGGTGACGCTAAGACGCAACACTCGCTGAAAGCGATTCCATCCAGGCTTTGCGGCCATAGATATGATTCTGCAGATCTTCAATTCTAAAGATCTGCCCAAGCTCATCCCACAGAATGGAATCACCGCCGAATAGCTCAACGGCCGATAGCTCGTCATCGCTAGGCGTGATCCCAACGTAACCCTCATCGGTACGCTCTGTCATTTCCAAGAGGCGAACCGGCCAAGACGCCTGCGATCCATCACCAAAAGATACGACAACCGCCTTACTGTCTTTTTTGTACTCTACCGACACCGCATTATTCAGCTGCATAGTATATTTTCACCTCTTCTTTGAGAAAGTCTAAGTTCGTCTGACAGAGCTGCAACGCCTTTTGCGTAAACTTTGGCGTCGTTTTGAATCTTTCCCGCTTTGATGGACGTATCACCTGAGCAGTATCACCAGAAATATCGACCTTCACCTCATATTGGTCGTCTTTTACATGGACATGAGTTGGCGGGTGATCGCCTGGGTAGACGATAATTCGCACTTTTCCTGCGAACCGAATAAGTATGGGCATCGATAGTCGCTTAGTCTAATTCCTCTAGGGGGGTTGGATACCTAAAGCACTTGAAAAGCCTGTGGCTACGGCTCTTATTGTACCTTACTCTGTCCCATAGGCATTCGTAGTGTAATTTTTAGCGTAACCCAAATAAGTTGACTTATTTGGGGTTTGATATGCTAGTTTGGAGTCATGAACCTACTGTACCTTTCAGAAAATTCGATCGCTCAAATACCCGGAGCGTTTTCGCAGCAGTCTCTTCCTATTTTTCGGCTGAAATTATGGCAAAACCTGATCCGATTCCGACTTTTATTGAGGTTGGCTCCTTAGCGAAGCCTGCTGCAACGGTGCAGGCTCAACCAGTGGAGATGGACTGGGTGGATGAGTTTTTGTGCGACCGTGAGATTCGGCCCAATACGAAAAAGGCGTATCAGCGCCAGCTACGAGGTTTTCAATGCTGGTGCAAGTTCAAGCATTGGGGCGAAATTGATGAAACGGACTTTAGGAAGTACAAGGCACATCTCAAAAGCAGACCGACTAAATCGGGCAAAGTCGGGCTCACGCCTGCCAGTATTAATCAGGCATTAGCGACGCTCCAAAGCTTTTATAAGTGGCTCTCTACTAAGCGCTATATCAGCTATAACCCCACGTTGAATGTCGAGAAGGTGCCTGCTGACCCGATTGAGACCAAAGATATGGAAATTCAGGCGGTGCATCAGCTCGCTAGTGGGCTGGAGTATCGAGGGCAGCGGGAGTCACTCAGTATTCGAGATACCGCTATTTTTGAGCTGCTGAAGCATGGGCTTCGGGCGACAGAAGTGAGCAATTTGAATATTGGCGACTACAGCGGTCAAGCCATTCAGGTGAGCGGGGCTAAGTGGCGTAGCGATGGGGTGGTGCCGCTATCACCCAAGGCGCAGCAGGCGCTAGATAGCTATCTAGGATGGTGTCTGAACAAGGGCTTTGAAACAGCGGTTAGTGAGCCTTTGTTTAGAAGCTTATCAAGGAATAACTACGGCAAGCGGTTGGGCTACTGGGGCATTTATGAGCTAGTGAAGGATTTGGGTGAGATTGCCGAATTTACCGAGACAGTGCATCCTCACCGCTTGCGCCATACCTTCGGCACGCAGCTCGTTAGGGGAGATGTGCAGCCGGACTATGCTCGTAAACTGATGCGGATAAAATCGCCAGTTACCTTTGACCGATATACCCGTAGAGCGGTGGAGAAAAAGGCAGAGGATGCATTTAACGAGTTAATCGAACGCTCGGATGTGGGTGATGGGTTATTTTAGGAATTGCTTTGTCAAGCAATTATTCGGCTTATGCGCGATCTCCTTATCTTGTGTGACTTTAGTTTTTCAGAGACCTAAAAAGTTACATAAGATATTTTCACAAGAAAGGCCCTAGAAGCAGATGTACTTTTTCCTGCCAACCTATGTTTTCTGCTTCGCCTTCATTTTCTGTCTTATGTAACTTTTTTCTTATCAGCAATATCGTGAGTTACATAAGATTTATTTTTGACTATCATGGCTAGCTATGAGCGCCTGAAAAAGCAAATCCAACGCCTGTCGCTCACGAATAAGCAAGCGCTGCAAGTATGGCTGGAGTCAGAAATCGAGCAGGAGCAGCAACCTCCTGAGATCAAACCAGTAACTGATAGAGAAGTCGTTGAGACGACTCGGGTGGGGCGAATTACCTACCAAAGCGAGC
>JBGTIK010000300.1:0-9394 GCA_041745715.1 Phormidesmis sp. | reverse complement strand
TTAAAGCTCAGCTAGAAGCTGCCTGTGACGATCTGTGGTGGAGCAGCGAAGCGGATTATCCGGTTGAAATGGTGTGGCTACCGGCCCCTCAAAGGCAGTTGGACAAGGCCGCTGAACCGATTGAAATCAACGAGACGGTGATCCTTCAGTTGGCAGGTTATACGGCTGAGGAATCTGAACAAATCACTGTGAAAAGAGTACAATTAGAGACTTTTTTTGAGCAGGCTTTAGTCCCTAAAACTTGGCACACTCACGCCGATAAAGCCCAAATAGCCCAGCTACAGAACCTCAAAACCATATTGACCAGCTCACTCAAAAATCTGCAAGTCTACCGCTGTGGCGAAGTAGAAGTCACTGCTTTAGTCTTAGGCTTTGTAGCTGATGGCAGTGTTGCAGGGATCAAAACGATCTTGGTTGAAACGTGATAATTGAAACCATGACGACAGTAGAAAGGCAATCTCTCTAGGCACCTCTAGGCAACTTCTAAGCACCTTCTAGGCAGGGGATAAAGCCATGAATTTTTAGTCCAAGAGCTGCAAAAGGTTGTGCGAGAAGCTGACGTTAGCCGCTTCGCTATTGTTAGTGAGGTCACTGGCTTTGTGGCTATTGCCTGTGTTTTGGGGATGCTAGCGGCTCTCGATGGCGGCTTGGATGTCTTTAGGAACTGCTGAGAGCAGGTCGTAGCCTGTCGCAATTTCGATGCGATCTACAGTAGTGCGATAGGTTTGCCAGTCGGCTTTGATGCGATCGCTATTCGGCATATCTACTGCAATCACCTCCGTCTGCGGGTTCACGCGATCATCTTCGGGCGTTAGCACGACAATTACCTTCCACACCCGCCCCGGCACCGTGACTCGCCCAACTTTGCCCTGATTGCCATAAATGCCGCTAATCACATACAGCGATTTGCCTTGCTGCATCACCAAATCGCGGCCATATTCCTCTAATTCACGCCACGGCCCTCGGTTATTATCTGCCGCCTGCGGAAAGATATTGCTCATCAAAAAAGTGATGGAATTGTCTTGATCGGTGTCAGTGCGATCGCCCGACGGTACCATATGGCCTCGATCATAGCCGCTGCGCCGATACTCCCCCGGCGTCGCTTGATAAAAACCTTTGGGCAAGCCGCCATCGGGCCGAAAATTATCCTGCCGATCCGTAGACCCTAGCCAGCCACTATCTACCCACCAGCTGGCCCAGTTTAAGACATTGCGATCGCGGCTATAAGACAGCGCATACTGCTCCCGCTCAATCAGCCAATTATCAGGATTACCGTGCCCTGCATTGCTCGGATTTCCCAGCGCCAAATGCTCATTACTAGAAAAATAAGTCGGTAGATTCAGCACCAGCGGCCCCGGCGGCAGCGTCTCACAGGCCACCCCGTTGCCATCTCGATCCAGACCGTATTCATCCGATTTAAAGGCATCCAAAACCGCTTGAGCCGAAGTCTGCACCACAAAATCGCTACAGTCACAATAGCTATCTACACAGGGCGGTAAGCTAGCGGTGACATCGCCTGTCGCATCACAGCTAACCGTTACGACAGTCATGAGCACAGCCATGAGCACAGCGGCGTATTTGCGCTGACTTACCTGGCCTGAAATCTGGCTTGCAAGCTGGCCTAAAGTTAATGCTTCGGGCCATTCAAACGCTTTCAAAAATCCGATGATTGGCCCATAAACTTGCCGAAACCTTTGCATATAAAAAATAAAAAGAAAAAATAGGGTACGTTCGTTTCATAACCTACCCCAGGCTTGCCTCACTGAATCAGCCTCACTAACAGATTCGCCACCTAAAAGGCATAACGGTATACTAAAAATCGTACCTCTTTGAAGCGCCCTCCGTATTTTTGGCCTTCGAAGAAATCACGTTCATGCTGTAACCCCCATTTTGAGACTTATGTTTAGTACCCTCATTTCCACGCTCAAGGCTTGGTTTCCTGCCCCTGAAGTTCTGGCCCACTGCGATGGCCCCTGTGGCGTATACGATCCGTCTTCTGCGCGGATTGCTGCGGAAGCCGTTGTTTCAATGACCAAAAAAATTCTCGACCTTCAACACCCTGACGATAGTGACACCCAAGCGATGGCCGCTTACCAAAACACGATGTCTCGCTTTGTCGCTATCAAAGAAGAGCAAGCGCAAATCACCAAAGACGAGCTGTTGATCCTTTGGACTGACTACTTCAAGCCCGTTCATCTAGAAAAGTATCCTGATCTGCACGATACCTTTTGGAAAGCCGCTAAGCTTTGTTCAGCCTGCAAAGTAGAAGTTAGCACACAGCATTGCCAAGAATTAATGGAAGCCGTACAAAAAATCCACAACATTTTTTGGGAAACCAAGAGTCGTGACGTGTCTTGGTATGTCGCTAGCTAAGACTGTGCGCCTGAAAACAGCCCTCGCCAAATCGAGCCGAGCTGCTAAGCGTTAAGTGCAGCTATAGATTGCCTTAGCGAGCGTCGTCCGTCATTGAAGTTCGTCATTCAAGCGGGCCTAGCAGTAATGCCATGCCCGCTTGGTTTTTGGCAAATCTGTACTAATGAGATTAAAGCGTAGTTGGAAAGAAATCGGCCTTTGGGCATTAGGCAAGCGCTGGCGATTTCGCGTCAAAGAGAACTCTATGCTGCCCACCTTACGACCGGGTGACGATATCTTAGTGGTGCCAATCAGCCGATCCACTCACCTCATGCCTGAAGATATTATTGTCTGCCTGCACCCGCTGACAGCTAATCTAAGACTGGTGAAGCGAGTGAGCGAATTTTTTTTTGACGGTAGCTGCTACGTACTCAGCGATAATTCAGCTGAGGGCAGCGATAGCCGCTCTTTTGGGGTAGTAGGCCGAGAATTGATTGTTGGTAAAGTTACTGGCCGATTGATTTAGGCCGATTGATTTAGGCCGACCAATTGATAGTGAACTTTGGGTGTGAACTTGGGTCTTGGTGCGCGTACAGATTAGCAATTTGCATATTACATAGCTGAGCGTTGGGGGCGCACATCTAACTGATGCGCTAAGCTGCCATTCGTCCAATCGAGGATGTGAGATTCACTCGCAGGCACTACGCTCACCACCGATTGCCGACTCGCGATTTGAGAAGGCGTGCGCTTAATTGGGCGAGGGCTAGAGATCTGAGCAGCGCTCGAAGCACTCGTTTTTTTGGCCGTCGCTTTTTGAACGGTCATTTTTTGAGCCGTAGAGCGCGACACTAGCACCCGATTTCCCGCGATCGCGGGTGCCGACACAGCCGGGCGTCTATGGCGCTGAGGCCGGTTCTTCATCGCTGCGCTGAACCCGCCCCGTTCGGCAGATGGCTTGGAAACAGATGATTTCAGGGGCAATTTAGCGGCTGTCTTAATCGGTGCCGTCCTAATCGGTGCTGTCTTAAGCGATGCTGTCTTAATCGGTGTTTTGACGCTAGCCATCTTCAGACCGGGTGATTTGGTGGCTGTAGCCTTAGCGCTCGTCATCTTAGTCGCAGCTAGCCTTGCCGCAGGCGTTTTTGAAGATAGTTGAGGAACAGGGCGAGATTTGCGAACTTGACCATTCGCACCTTTGCGTGTGGCTTGACGCGATCGCGCCGCAGCCAGTCGCAGCATCGCTCGTCGCCGTGACATCACTAAACAGCCCGTCGCGCAGGTACCCACCAGCAATCCTAATGGCCAAACCGGAAAATCAGACTGGGTTGAAGCCACAGCCGATTCAGGAGCGGCTATGACCTCTGCATCTGTGGGTTCTACAGGGGTGGCTCCAATCTCAGCATCGCCCTGCTCAACATTAAGAAAGCTTGTAGCTGGCGTAGTTGCCTCTGCATCTAGCGTAGTTTCAGGCAGTGCCATTGTCAGCTTTTTGGGGCTAATCAATCCATCTAAGGCCATTCCGGCACTCGCAACTGATACCAGCCAAAACCCAGCCACCAGAATCCACGGCCTGACTAAAACCAAATTAAGCGCAAGTCGAGAGCTTTTAGACTCTTGATTGAAAACCTGACTCAGCCGATTAGAAATAGCTAGCGGTTGCTTTGCAGCGCTCCTTGAATTGACTAGATTGCGATCGCGATTGCTTAAAGATTGAGCATTTTGAAGCTTTAAAAACTGTAGCTTAAGCTTTTGCAGCGGTAGCTTTTTCAGATTTTGAGCCCGGAAAGGCTTAAGGGAAAGCTTCATATTGTTCAATATCTTTGAGTTCACTCTCTCTGACGGCCTAATCATATAAAAGGATTCCTCTAGAAAGCCTTTCGTCTAAAAAGATAACGGAATTGTAGTGGCATATTAGACGATTGGCCAGCATTAAGCTAGTTTTTTGGCAAACTTCTGAAAATTTCTGCCCTCTACTAGCGTAGAAACCCAGTTCTTCGTTAATTTTCAGGGTGATTTCTTCAGTGTATTTCTATTGTTGGCTAAGAACCGTCTCGTTACCGCAATTCTAAAGCAGGCATATACTTGCCCGGATCTTCTGCAACCCAGCCGGAGGGTGAATTAGTGCGCACTTCAAAGTACAAATAGCCCGGTGCATCTTTACCAACGCTGCCAATTGGGGCCGCCGTGTTTACAGTTTGCCCTACTGCCACTGAAAGATCAGTTAAATTGGCATATCGAGTTTGCAAACCCTTGGCGTGATTGATCACCACCATCAGCCCGTAGCCTGCTCTTTCGCCTGCAAAGGCAACTGTCCCCCTATCGACTGCAACTGCCGTATTGGGGGTCGGAATGGCAAAGGCAATTCCGCTATTAAAAACCAATTCATCGCGATCAGTATGAGGTTGCCAGCCGTAGCTAATGGCAATGTCTGCGGGCACGGCCAGCGGATATCCCGAAAGCTGAGCAACTGCCGGGCGATTGGCCACCGCAGCCAAATTTCCAGGAATAAAAATGCGGCCAGGAACCGTGGCCGCGCAGCCATTGACCTCAAAAAGTAAATCAGCTCGACTGCCGTATCTTTCGGCTAGCGATTGCCAACTTTCATCCGCCGAAACGGAAGCGATCAAACCGTCAAAGGGTGGAATTACAAGATTGGCTCCGGTGGATAGATGGCTATTAGCTGAGCTGCCGACCTGTGGATTGAATCGAGTGATGGTGGTGGGCTGCAATTGATAAGCTGCGGCTACGCTAGCCAGCGTATCGCCAGCAGCGACTCGATGAGTGCGCATTTGATCTAGAGCAGCAGGGCAGCTAGCACTGGCTTTGGCGGGTAAGCTCTGGCATAGAAACCAGATTGGAGTCATTAAGGCAATCAGGCCCATCAAACTAGACGGACTACGGCGCTGATGAGACATTTTTAGGCATTTGAGTGGGTTAGTGACAATATCTTTGGGCCTAAGAGATGGCCTGAGAAATGGCCTGAGAGAGTGATTCATAAAACGATTTGCAGAGCCCTGCATGAATTATCAGCACCTCTTTTGATGTTAGCTCACAGAGATCCGATGCCTGAGCGTTTGCAGATCCTTTAAGATGACAAGGCTAGCGAATGTGAGCAGGACACTTTTTCCAGACGCCTTTTTTGTTTCTCCATTTAAGTATCTATTTTAAGTTTCTATTTTTTAACCAGGAAGATTCAGATCATGAGGGTTTCTCCTAAGTATTTAGGATTTGGCGGACTGCTGCTAGTGGGTGGGTGTGCAGGCTGGGCTGGACATACTTATGTAGATAGCCGCACAGCTAAGCTGCGGCCCTCCTTTGAGCAGTCTTTACCGACCGCAATTCCAGCAGTTCAAGAAGCAACGGCTCAAGCGGCGCTGCCCTCAAGCTCACCTGTAGATGCTAATTTCATCGCAACTGCGGTCAATCGGGTGGGGCCGAGCGTGGTGCGCATTGATGCCTCGCGTTCCGTGCGAGATGATGATGACGATCCGGCAGAGCGCCGAATATTTGATCGTTTTTTTGGCGAAGATTTACCTGATGCCTCTCCAGGGTTACCAGAGCCCTATCAAGGGCCAGAAAATTTTGAGCAGGGTACCGGTTCTGGATTTATTTTGACGGCAGATGGCAAGCTGCTGACTAATGCGCATGTGATTGAAGGGGCCGATACGGTGACGGTGACGCTTAAGGACGGCCGCACGTTTACCGGAGAAGTGATCGGTGCTGATCCCGTTACCGATGTCGCGGTGATCAAAATTGAGGCTGATGATTTGCCGGTTGCGCCTTTAGGAACGTCAGCAAATCTTTCGCCGGGACAGTGGGCGATCGCCATCGGCAACCCACTAGGTCTCGACAATACCGTCACCGCAGGCATCATTAGCGCCTTAGATCGCACCAGCACACAGGTGGGCATTGCGGACAAGCGCGTGCAGTTTATTCAAACCGATGCGGCGATTAATCCGGGCAATTCTGGTGGGCCATTGCTGAACGCTCAAGGTGAAGTCATTGGCATGAATACGGCCATTAGAGCGAATGCGCAAGGGCTCGGCTTTGCGATTCCGATTGAGACGGCTAAGCGCATTTCCGATCAGCTGTTTGAAACCGGTGAGGTGCAGCATCCTTATTTGGGCATTCAGATGGTGAATCTGAATAAAGAGATGCGCGATCGCCTCAATCAAGATCCAGAGCTAGATGTCAAAATCAACGAAGATCGCGGCGTCGTGATTGTGCGCGTCATGCCCAGCACCCCAGCCGAAACAGCGGGCCTAAAACCAGGGGATATTATCAAACGCATCAATCAAACAGAAATTGTGACTGTTACGGACGTTCAGGCGCAAGTAGAGCGCAGCGGTATCAAAGATTCGTTGCAAGTCGAAATTGTGCGCGAAGGTAAAGTCCAAAAAATCGACGTCAAGCCTACTGCCTTACCCCCGGAGCTTCAGTAGGCTAGGCGAATTAGTAAGGCAAATCAGTAAATTGACAAACCTAAGCGCCGCCTTGCTCACGGCTATTTTTTAATGGCATTCTTCAAGAGCCTTCTTCTAGATCGCTCTCCAAATTCAAATCTAATGAGCCAGACAAATTTGTCTCCAGTTCCATGCGCTGCTCCATCTGCCGCAGAAAATAGCCCGTCATCATAGCCGAAGCCAGTAGTCCTGCAAGATTCTCTCGATCAGTGCTGACCTGTACGCTAAACCCCTCCGCAGGCAATACGCCCACCAGCCCCTGCACATTGTGAGAGATGATTTGCTTAATCTCACCGCTGACTGATTGCGCCACCCGGCTCAATACTTCCGGCGACTGGTGCTGCAAGTAATTCAGAAGTTCGTTAGATTTTGCATCTTCTGAATTCAGGCTGGTAAAGTCTGAACTTTCGGGATTAAAAACCATAGAGATACTGCGTAACTGACGTTAGCTTAACTACTGACAACTTAGATCAGAATGGGTAAATATCCATACGCCAAAAAAATAGGTATTTAGGAGCGCTCATTCCTTAAAAAAATCTGTGATATTCGTTAAGCGGCTATTGACAGCTTAACGAATAATGGGACGAATCGGCAGGTGAATGAAGATTCACGGAGAATGAGGTTTGCTCAACCGTCGTCAGCCATCATTCACTCAGCGGTTCTCAAGCAGTCATTCTTGATCAGACATCGCTGACTCTAACATTTGGCTAAGGGCATCGTCGATAGCCTGATCGCTAAGCACCGGCTCAAGCTGCTGAACTGCTTTTTCAATTGGCGCATCAGTCTCTACTAGCTCGTCGATGGCTAGATCTGGCGAATCGCTGATCCTCGAATTTGTGGCACCACTCGTCTCAGCTGAGATCAGCTCAGCGCCATCGATCTTATGGCTATCAGGCTTATGGCTATCAGGCGCAGTTCCATTGGGTTGTTCTGCACTGTCAAGGGGCTTGGGCAATCGGAGGTTGCTAATTTGCGGCAGCTTGTCAATTTCAAAATGCTGATAAAACTTTTCGGTAATTTGCAGCCACGACGAGCGCCCGTCAGCCTGACGACGCTTTTTGACAAAGCCTTGCTCTACGAGATCCGGCACGTGCTGATACACCCCCGATCCACGTAAATCAACTAGCTCACTTTGCGCAATCGGGCCGCGTAGAGCGATCGCAGCCAATGTCCGCAAAGCGCCGAGCCCAATATCTAGCGGCACAATGCTATCGACTAAGGGTTTGTATAGTTCTCTAAGCTGAAGGGTATAGCCCGCTTCCGTTTCGGCAATTTCTAAAGCGCCTTCACGATGGGCATATTCTCCCATGAGATCAATGAGCCCTTCGGCAGCCGTGTCTTGATCGCATTTGGCAAATTCTGCAATCTGAGCAATGCTCAAAGGCTGCGCTTTGAGATAAAGAATTGCTTCAATCGTGTTGGCAAGCCGAGGCATAATCGCTTTCCACTTAAGTCCATCAGTCCAAGTTACGGCCCGTCAGCTCCACAAAAATATCCTCTAGATTGGCAGGCCGTGTCATCATACCGGTTTTATCTGACTGCTGATCTAAGTAGTGATTGGCCTCGCCTAGCGTTGGAAAAAATAGATACTCCCAGCGATCGCCCTTTTGCTTCATCACAATGCCCTCCCCGTGCTTTTGACGTAGCTCCGCTAAGGTACCGCTCTCAATGAGCTGACCTTTATCCATGATGCCGATGCGATCGCACAAGTACTCCACTTCCTCCATATAGTGCGTTGTCAACAGCATCGTCATGCCCTTTTCTTTATTCAGCTCTCGAATAATCTCCCACAGCCGTCGCCGCGCTTGCGGATCGAGCCCAACGGTTGGCTCATCTAAAAATAAAATACTCGGGTTGTGCAACAGCGCCCGCGCAATCTGTAATCGTCGCTTGAGGCCACCGGATAGGGTTTTGGTTTTGTCGTGGGTGCGATCACTTAGCCCCATATATGCCAGCCAGCGATCAATATCCGCTTGCCGCTGAGCCGCCGGAATATGGTGCATCCGTCCATGAAACTCCATATTCTCCCAAACCGTTAGATCCGCATCTACGCTAATCTGCTGAAGCACCACCCCAATTTGCCGACGCACCTGAGCAGGCTGACGGCTGACATCATAACCGGCCACCACAATATCGCCCTGAGTCTGCTGCACCAGCGTCGTCAGCATCCGAATCGTCGTCGATTTCCCAGCTCCATTTGGCCCCAACAGCCCAAACACCTCCCCCGGATAAATCGCCAGCGACAAATCGTTGACTACACAGGTATTGTCATAAACTTTATGAACATTTTGTAATGAGACTGCCGCCACCATCGCTTTACATCCAACTTGCCTTTATTAGCCTATAGCAATCAATCCCCCTCATGCGAGCTAGAATCCACAACCAAGTTCTCTTCCTGCGCAATGCCGATGTCCCCCCCTTCAAAAAGAAAGGATCCGTCGTTCGCAACAGCTACTTTTGGGCACTCAAATCAATCGCTGATCGCGCCCCATTTCAAAAAGAATGGGAATTTGAAGAGCGCGTGTGGCTAGCACTAACTCGAATGCTCACCTCCTTTGCTGAATCCGGCTATTTGGGGC
>JBGTIK010000299.1:0-3196 GCA_041745715.1 Phormidesmis sp. | reverse complement strand
CAACAACTTTGCACTAGCTCGTAATCTATCCCTCAATTTGTACCGAGACCACGGCTTTGACAATATGGCTCAAGCTCAACGCAAAGCCGGACAGGGACTTGATTTGCTCAAATCTCTCTTTAGAATGAAATAACCCTGGTTTTAGGCACCTTTCCGGAGAAGGCTTCTGAACCCTTGACATAACTCTGAACAAACAAAGCCGCAAAGTAAAGCTGACCGTCCAAATTCATGCTCACAAAAAATGTCCAGATCATAATCTTGACGGCATCATGTTCATGGTAAAAGACTGTCCAGAATCTATAAGTAATTGATATCGCCACCTAAAATAGTAGACTTAAGAACACTAAATTAGTTTTTGCCTGATTGAGTCGTCAGGCAAGGTTTATGCGGAATAAAATCCAAAGTTTGTTCGTCGTTCTAAGCAGCGCTATGAGTTTGCTAGTGTATCAAGGTAGCGCCGTTGCCCTAGCACCGTCTGATCTAGCACGAGTAAACCCACAGGCCATAGCCCAAGCCGAAATGCAGGCTGCACCCGGTAGCTTATTTGTGGCCTATCCGCCTGCTACCCACGAAACGGTGGCCGATAGAATCTTTTTTATCGGTACGGCGAATCCAGATATGCCGGTCACCATCGACGGCCAGCCGATTGAAAATCGCAGCGATGCGGGGCACTTCGCGCCGACTTTGCCATTGAAAATGGGCGAAAATACCTTTGTGCTGGCTCAAGGCTCCGAAAGTGTGACGCTGACGATTATGCGCGTTTCTAATCAGCCGCCGCTGCCGGTAGGGGTGAACTTTGCGGAAGGGACGCTGTTGCCTGCTGTAGATGTGGCGCGATCGCCCGGAGAATTGGTTTGTTTAAGTGCGATCGCGCCCTCAAACACCACCGTATCTGCTACTTTTGGTAGCCAAACCATCGCCCTCATGCCGCAGCCTAGCGTCGATTTGCCGCCCAACTCCGCCGTACTCACTGCCCAAACTGCACCCGTCACTCCAAATACCGCTAGCACCGCGACCGAGTACGCAGGCTGCGCCACCGCCACCACCCCCGGCAACTTAGGTCATCCGCGCTTCACTCTGACCGCACAAGGCCAAACCGTCACCGCCGAAGCCCCCGGACAAATCAGCATTCTTTCCCCAACTGTCTTTGACGTGGCTACCGTCACCGCAACCGAAGGCACCGCCCGCACCGGGCCCAGCACAGATTATTCTCGCATCACCCCACTGCCCGCAGGCACCCGCGCCGTAGTCACAGGCCGCGAAGGCGAATGGCTCCGGCTAGACTACGGCGGCTGGATCAAAGCGGCTGAAACAACCATTACGCGCTCATCTGTGCCCCCTCGCAGCATCATTCGCGGCATTCGCGCTAATCAGTCCGACAATTGGACAGAGATTGTTTTCCCTTTGCAGACGCCAGTTCCGGTTTCCATTCGTCAAGAGAGCCAGTTGCTGACGCTGACGCTACACAACACTACTCCGCAAACAGACACCATTTACTTTTCCAATGATCCGATGGTGGAGAGAATGGACTTTAACCCGGTATTACCCGACAGCAGTGAGTATACCTTTCACTTCAAATCATCTCAGCAGTGGGGCTATAAGCTTCGCTATGAGGGCACTAGCCTGATTCTCTCCTTGCGCCACGCACCACCTAACAACAGCTTGCAGGGCGCGACGATTTTGCTTGATCCAGGGCATGGTAGTGATGCCGATTTGGGCTCTCGTGGCCCCACGGGTTATCCCGAAAAAGACGTTGCCCTGATTGTCTCTAAGCTATTGCGCGATCAGCTCGAAGCGCGTGGTGCGAGAGTCGTGATGACTCGCGAAGGCGATGACGATCTTTATCCTGCGGATCGAGTAGAAACGATTAATGCCACCGAGCCAACGGTCTCGCTGAGTCTTCATTACAACGCCCTTCCAGATGCCGGTGATGCTTTGGGTACGTCTGGCGTGGGTACTTTTTGGTATCAGCCACAGGCGCATGATTTGGCTGCTTTTTTGCACGACTATTTGGTTCAAGAGCTGGGCCGTGACTCTTATGGGGTGTATTGGAACAACTTGGCACTGACTCGCCCTGCCGTGACGCCTGCGGTTCTATTAGAGCTTGGCTTTATGATTAACCCAACAGAATTTGAGTGGATTACTGATGAGAATTCTCAAAAAGAATTGGCTAGAACGCTAGCTGAAGGATTGGAAGCTTGGTTGCAGGGCCAGTAAGCTGTCCCTAAGACGTCAACAATCGCTCTCTATTTTATATATCTGTTTTTATGGCTCTGTTTTTATGGCCGTTTTTTCACTGCCTAAGTTTAAAGATGAGTCTTTGTGGCAGCAGGCTATGACACACCGCTCTTATGCCAATGAGCATTTTCAGAAGAGCGATCACCCCACGCTTCATAACGAACGGTTAGAGTTCCTAGGCGATGCTATTCTCACTTTTGTCAGTGGAGCTTACCTCTATCAGCGCTACCCTGAGCGCACCGAAGGAGAGCTAACGCCATTACGAGCCGCCTTAGTGAATGAACCTCAGCTTTGTTATTTTGCGCAGCAGCTTGGATTGGGCTCAAGCTTACGACTGGGTAAAGGCGCTGTCCAAGAAGGCAGTCGCCAAAGCCCTCGGCTGCTGTGTAGCGCTTTTGAGGCAATGATTGGAGCTTACTTTTTAGATGCGGGCGGCGATGCAAAAGCTGTTGCTGCTTACGTATTACCCATGTTTGATGCAGTGATAGAACAGGCTGTAGAACAAGAGCTGAATGCGAAAAGTCGGCTACAGGAACTGGCTCAAAAATTGTTGGGTGAAGTCCCTGAATACGTCCTTTTTAGCAGCAGTGGTCCCGATCATGCTAAGACTTTCTTAGTCGAAGTGCGAATTGACCAAAAGCCCTATGGACAAGGGCAAGGTAGCAGTAAAAAAGAAGCTGAAAAAGCAGCAGCAAAAGCTGCACTGAAAAACTTTGGATCTAGCGTCTAAAGATGCTAGCCTGGAGGGCTATTGAGTATTTTTTTGGACTTTGTAGACACGAAAAATAAACGTAAAAAATCGCTTATTTAAGAAAAATTGATTAATAATCAGAAATCACCAGTAGATCTTAAATCTGTCGCCTGGAAGAGAGAGCTGTGTAAGGTAAATTGATACACTGCTTTTTAGTTAAAGCAATAGATAGTAGTATAGAGTAGCAGCGAAGTGACGCAAACAATC